>NZ_JAXCIA010000006.1:0-149501 GCF_035985025.1 Flavobacterium sp. PL11 | reverse complement strand
CAGGGGGTTCTATTTTGAAAATCACGATTTAAAGGCAATAAAGTCAATGGAATTAAGGAAATTTATTTAGTCCTAAAACGTTTAGGACAGGATTGTTTTTAAATCTATTTATTAAGCATAAAAATTTAAAAATATTTATATAAGGTTTTTCGATATTTAGCAAAAAACACCTAAGTTTAAGAAACGATTATTGAAGATTTAGCCTTTAGTAATGTAGCCTCAAAATATTGCAACTCCTTTTTTAAAGCTTCTCTTTCATTTAAAAGAATAGCTTTTTTTAAATGTTTTTGAAAAACAAACTCCAAAGTACACTTAGAATCACTTTGCAGTAAAACATGTATTTGTTTTTGGTCTTCTATCGAAAGAATTTCAGTAAAAAAATTCTCTAATAACTCATCCTCATTCATTTCATTGTGATTTTTCAATTTCTTTATTCATTATCTCTTTTAATTGTTTTAAACATCTTGCTTTTTGACTTTTTAAACATCTTTATTTGTATAATTCAACTGAGTTTTAATTTCATCGAGTTTTTTTCCTTCGTAATAAAAAAGATGTAAAATTTTTTGACATTGTTTACCTAATTTTTTAAAATTGGTTTGTAAACTTTTGATACTTTTATCATCATACATTTCTTCGTTACCACATTCAATTAGCTTTGCCATTTGAAAATCATAATCTATAGATACATTTCTGTTGAGCGCTTTTAGTTTCCTGTAAATCATATACTTACCAATGGAGAAAAGATAGGTAGATAACCCACATTGTAATGTGTCAATAGTTCCTTTTTTAGCATTTTCACACAAGGCAACAATACTGTCTTGATAAATATCTAACACATCATCTACTAATAAGTCATATTTTAGCGCATAAGATAAAAATGCATTTTTGTTATCTACATAAACCTTATGGATAATGTCTTTATTTCCTTCTTTCAGATGCTCGATTATTGTTAAATTATGTATTTTGCCCATCAGTGTAGCTTTTACTCAAAAGTAAACATAATATAGTATTAAATTATTCTTATCAGCATGTTTACCTTTTCTTTTTTTTGATACTAATCTAATAATCTGAATGTTAAATCTAAAAAAGAAACTGTCATGAAAAAGTACACAATTTTTATAATCATTCTATTTATAACAGCTAATGGCTTTTCTCAACAGACTGTTGGTGGCAAAATTTTAAAAAATAGTAAGGATAAAACTTATCAACGCGGTGAAAAGAAAGGTAGCGAAGGTATTGATGATGCTTTAGACAAAGTAGAAGATGGAATCAAAAACATCTTTAAGAAAAAAAATAAAAGTAATACGAATAATAAAATTGAAGAAGGGAATAACAATTCACAAGATAAAGAATTATCGAAGGGAAATTCTTCGTCCAACACAGTAAGAAAAAACACTAAATTTGATTTTATTGCGGGTCAAAAACTAATAGGACTTGATGATTTTTCGACTACCAATATTGGGGATTTTCCATTAGGTTGGAATACTAATTCTTCGGCCGAGATTGTAACTTTCGACGGCAATGATCAGAAATGGCTTTCAATTACTAAAGATGGTTATTTTCAACCAGAGTTTATCAATACTATGCCAAATAACTTCACTATTGAATTTGAAGTGTATACACGTTATAGTAGCAATAACATCCTATATTATAGCTTTTATATAGCACCTTCTAAAAATCCCAAAAAAGATTTATCAGAAAAATATCTTGATAACTATTTTAAATTTAACTGGTATGCTTGCAGTAAATCAGCTGGTTTTATGGTTGTTGAAAAAACAGAAACAATTAATTCAAACAACGGATTAATGGTAAATGAATTAGCTTGTGGTAAAGATGCAAATGGTAAAGGTAAAGTTTCAAAATTTTCTTTGTGGAGACAAGATGGTAGACTTCGTATATATGTTGATGAAAATAAAGTGCTCGACTTACCACAAGCGTTTGATATGAAACAAAATTATACTGTGTTTAAGTTTGGTGCTGAGTATATGAATTATTCGAACGGTAGAGAAGTTGATGATGAATTTATGGTCTCTAACATTAGGTATGCAGTTGCTGGTGCAGATACCAGAAGTAAATTAATTACAGAAGGTCGTTTAGTAACTAATGGTATTTTATTTGACGTTAACAGTGATAATATAAAACCAGAAAGTGGCTCAGTATTAAAGGAAATTGGTACAACATTACAAGAAAATCCTTCTATTAGGGTAAAAATAATAGGCCATACCGATAATGATGGTGATGATAAAACAAATTTATCTTTATCTCAAAAAAGAGCAATAGCTATAAAAACTGCTTTAGAAAGCTTTTACGGCATTAATGCTTCCAGGTTAGAAACTGATGGTAAAGGAGAAAGTCAACCATTAAACAAAAATGCAAACGCTGCTGATAAAGCACAAAATAGAAGAGTTGAATTTGTAAAACTATAATTTATTAATAGATCTATTCATAATTAATTTTAATGTTAATCAAACTAATTTCGATTTTAATGATCAGAAGTTTCTTTTACTAATAGTTTTATATTTAATGAAATTTGATGAACAACACTCACTATTGGAATTCTGTATACAATACTAAATCAATTAGATATATACCGAATTGAGTAAAAAAAATTATTTTTTAGAATCGTAATAAACTTTTGTATTTACAAAAACAATTAATCTTATTGAAGTGCTACTGATAACTATTTATAAATTTTGACGCATAAAACAATTAGTGATTTTTACAATTTTTCTTTTCTAAAACAGTAGAGTATCTACATTATCAACTAGTTCATCAATTGATCGAAAGACAATATGTAATATATTTCTATGCTAAAGCTCAAGAATTGGCTGGGTATTTATTAAAATGAAATGTTTTGACGATTATATCATTTTTATCTATTTTGTGATTAGTTATAAAAATGTTATCCTTTGTTAAAAAAGATTTTTATATACTATCTTTGTCGTTAATTTAGACAAAATCAATATAAGCTATGATTAAAGTTTCTGACACTGCAAGAAAAAAAATCATCGATCTAATGAAAGATGATGGTTTTGATGCTGCTATAGACTATGTAAGAGTCGGTGTAAAAAGCGGCGGATGTTCTGGATTATCTTATGATTTAAAATTTGATAAGGCCAAAAATGAAGAAGATAAAATCTTCATTGATAATGATATAACTATTGCGGTAGAAAAAAAATCTTTTTTATACTTAGCGGGAACTATATTAGAATTTTCAGGAGGAATAAACGGAAAAGGATTTGTTTTTAATAACCCAAACGCTAATAGAACTTGTGGATGTGGAGAGAGTTTTTCGCTCTAATTATAACATTCTTTAGTGATTCTAAAAGCTAAAGAGCTAAAAAAAATAATATGCCAAAATATACAGAAGACGATTTAAAAATCGAACTCGAAACTAAAGAATATGAGTACGGATTTTACACTGAGTTGGAAGCAGAGACATTTCCTGTAGGTTTAAATGAAGATATAGTTCGAGCGATATCGCACAAAAAAGGAGAGCCACAATGGATGACTGATTGGCGTCTTGAAGCATACCGTGCTTGGGAGCAAATGATAGAGCCAGAGTGGGCAAATGTACATTATGTGAAGCCTGATTTTCAAGCTATTTCCTATTATTCAGCTCCAAAGGCAGTGGATCCTAATAAAACACTTGATGATGTAGATCCTGAACTTTTAGAAATGTATAAGAAATTAGGAATTTCTGTTGACGAACAAAAAATGATGAACAATGTTGCTATGGATATTGTTGTCGATTCAGTTTCGGTAGCCACTACTTTCAAGAAAACATTAGGGGAGAAAGGAATAATATTTATGAGTATTTCTGAAGCTATAAAAGAACATCCAGAATTAGTTCGTAAATATTTAGGTACCGTTATTCCGCAAAAAGATAATTTTTATGCAGCATTAAATTCAGCCGTATTCTCAGATGGTTCTTTTTGTTATATCCCCAAAGGAGTTCGTTGTCCAATGGAACTTTCCACTTATTTTAGAATCAATCAAGCAGGAACAGGACAGTTTGAAAGAACTTTACTAATTGCTGATGAAGGAAGTTATGTTTCGTACTTAGAAGGTTGTACCGCTCCAAGCAGGGATGAAAATCAATTGCACGCTGCATGCGTTGAATTAATTGCGTTAGATGATGCTGAAATTAAATATTCTACTGTTCAAAACTGGTATCCAGGAAATAAAGAAGGAAAAGGCGGCGTTTATAACTTTGTGACAAAAAGAGGAATCTGTGAGAAAAACGCAAAAATTTCTTGGACACAAGTAGAAACAGGATCAGCAATTACATGGAAATATCCATCGGTGATCTTAAAAGGAGATCATTCAACTGGTGAATTTTACTCCATTGCTGTCACTAATAATTTTCAACAGGCTGATACGGGAACAAAAATGATTCATTTAGGTAAAAACACTAAATCGACAATTATTTCTAAAGGTATTTCTGCGGGAAAATCGCAAAATAGTTACCGTGGTTTAGTTAAAATTGGACCAAATGCAGATAACGCAAGAAACTTTTCACAATGTGACTCGTTATTAATGGGAAATAATTGTGGTGCACATACTTTTCCATATATAGAAACTAAAAACCCAACTGCCAAAATAGAGCACGAGGCTACAACTTCAAAAATTGGTGAAGACCAAGTTTTTTATTGTAACCAACGTGGGATTCCAACTGAAAAAGCAATAGCTTTGATTGTAAATGGTTTTAGTAAAGATGTTTTAAATAAGTTGCCAATGGAGTTTGCCGTTGAAGCACAAAAATTGTTAGAGATTAGTTTAGAAGGATCAGTAGGTTAGAAAATTTATTTAAATTTAAATAGCTATGGATATTGTTTTAAGAAATGTAAAGAAGAAAGATTTTCCAGTGTTAAAATCATTGGCAAAGTCGCTTGGATTTGAAATTATTGAAAAAATTGAAAAGCCCTACAACCCTGAGTTTGTAAAAGAAATTTTAGAAGCTGAACAAAGTATCAAAGACGGCAAAGGGATCAAAATGACTCTTGAGGAAATTCAAGATTTATGCAGATAGTATTTACAACAAAAGCGAGGAAGGATTTAGATTTCTGGATAAAATCCGGAAATAAAATCATCTTGAGTAAGATTGCTAATTTAATAGAGGATATACAATTGCATCCTTTTAAAGGAATCGGAAAACCAGAACAATTGAAACATCAACTTTCTGGAAGATGGTCTCGGAGAATAAATCAAGAACATCGCATTGTATATAAAGTTACTGAAGAAAACACAATAGAAATTTTAGACATTTTATCACTGAAAGGTCATTACGAATAAATAAAGACAACATGTTATCAATAAAAAATTTACATGCCACAATTGGCGATAAAGAAATATTAAAAGGTATAAACCTTGAAGTAAAAGCAGGAGAAGTTCATGCAATAATGGGACCAAACGGTGCTGGTAAAAGTACTTTGGCATCGATCGTTGCAGGAAACGAAAACTACGAAGTAACAAGTGGAGAAATTTCATTAGATGGAGAAGATTTAGCTGATATGGCTCCCGAAGAAAGAGCACATAAAGGAGTATTTCTGTCATTTCAATATCCAGTAGAAATTCCAGGAGTTTCTGTAACGAACTTTATAAGAACTGCTATTAATGAGACCCGTAAAGCCCAAGGTCTGGAAGAAATGCCAGCGAACCAAATGCTAAAAGTAATTCGTGAAAAATCAGAATTGTTAGAAATAGACAGAAAATTTCTATCTCGTTCGCTTAACGAAGGTTTCTCTGGTGGAGAGAAAAAACGCAATGAAATTTTCCAAATGGCAATGTTAGAACCAAAATTAGCAATTCTTGATGAAACTGATTCTGGACTTGACATTGATGCCTTACGTATCGTTGCTAGCGGTGTAAATAAATTGAAAAGTGATAAAAATGCAGTTGTTATAATAACACACTATCAAAGATTATTAGATTATATCGTTCCTGATTTTGTTCACGTTCTTATGGACGGAAAAATTGTAAAATCTGGCGACGCCAGCCTAGCTTTAGAATTAGAAGAAAAAGGATACGATTGGATTAAAACCGAGGTAGTCGAAAGTCAAAAGTCTTAAAGTTGAAAGATGGGGAAATTCAGTTCATTTGAAGAAATTAAATCTTGGCAAAAATCAAGAATTTTTAATAAAAAAATATATCAAATTACTGAACACCCAAACTTTAAGAAAGATTTTGATTTTATAAGGCAGATAAGGCGCGCATCTATTTCAATTTCTTCTAACATCGCAGAAGGTTTTGAAAGAAATACAGATAAAGAATTTATTTATTTTTTATATGTTGCAAAAGCGTCTGCAGGCGAAGTACGCTCGCAAATCTACTTAGCTTTTGATCTGCAATACATAACAAATCAAGAGTTTCACGAACTTTTAGAATCAGTTACCGAAATATCAAAACTATTAAGTGGTTTTATAAAATACTTGAGTCCAAAGTTGTAAGCATATTATTCTTAATATAATTAAAAACTTTTCAAGTTGTTAACCATCAATAAAATTTAGTTGTAATTTAAAGTCTTTTGACTTTAGACTTTCAACTTTAAGACTAAAATAAAATGGATTTAAAAGAAAAATTACTAGCCTCATTCATGGCGTTTGAAGAGCGCGTTGATGTTCATTCAGAACTGCACGATGTAAGAACAGCAGCCATTGAAAATTTTGAAAATAAAGGCTTCCCGTCTAAAAAAGAGGAAGCATGGAAATACACATCCCTAAATTCAATACTAAAAAATGATTTTACTGTTTTTCCAAAACATGAAAACTCAATTGAGTTTAGTCAAGTTCGTAAATACTTTTTAAATGAAGTAGACACTTATAAGGTTGTATTTGTAGATGGTGTTTTTAGTTCGCATTTATCATCAACAACGCATGAAGGTATCGACGTATGTTTGATGGCTTCAGCATTAAATAAATCAAAATATAAACCTGTTATTGACAAATATTTCAATCAAATTGCGAATAAAGAAGAGAGCTTAACTTCTCTTAATACGGCTTTCGCCAATGAAGGAGTGTACGTCAACATTCCCAAAAACAAAATCGCAGAAAAGCCTATTGAAATCATGTATTTTTCCACAGGCAGTGAAGCAGCGCTTTTAGTTCAACCAAGAAATTTGGTGATTGTGGGTGAAAACTCGCATGTACAAATTGTTGAACGCCACCAAAGTTTGAATGAAAATCCTGTATTAACTAATTCAGTTACTGAAATTTTTGCTGAAAAACGTGCCATTATTGATTATTACAAAATTCAAAATGACACATTAGAAGCAAATTTAATTGATAATACTTTCGTTTCTCAACAACAAGAAAGTCACGTTGCGGTGCATACTTTCTCTTTCGGAGGTAATTTAACCCGAAATAACTTGAATTTTTATCACTTTGGCGAAAGATTGACAAGTACATTAAACGGAATTACCATTATTGGTGAAAAGCAACATGTAGATCACTATACTTTAGTGCACCATGCTGCTCCAAATTGCGAAAGTTTCCAAGATTATAAAGGAATTTATTCTGATCGATCAACAGGGGTTTTCAACGGAAAAATTTATGTAGAAAAAGACGCTCAAAAAACAAATGCTTTCCAAAAAAGCAATAATATATTGTTGAGCGACAAAGCAACCATTAATGCCAAACCACAATTAGAGATTTTTGCAGATGATGTGAAATGTTCTCACGGTTGTACAGTAGGGCAATTAGATGAAACTGCATTGTTCTACATGCAGCAACGCGGAATTCCACAAAAAGAAGCTAAGGCATTATTGATGTATGCATTCTCGAATGTTGTTATTGAAAATATAAAAATACCAGAATTAAAACAAAGAATTACAAAAATTATTGCATCTAAATTAGGAGTGAAAATGGGATTTGATTTATAAATATTTTTTTTTATAATACTTTAACCCTTTCAGAGTTCAAAACTTTGAAAGGGTTTTTTAATGGAAATTGTCCATATATAAATTTATTTCTTCAAACTTCTAATAATTTCTTTAAACATTTTATTAAAATCAAATTCCGGGTTCTCTTTTAATCCCATTCTAACGATTACCAAATCTAGTGATGGAATAATCACAACCATCTGCCCCTGAAAACCACCGCAATAATACATGTCTCTAGGAACGTCTGGAAATTTACCACCACTGTTCAACCAAAAATGTCCACCATAATCACCATTTGAAGTATTGGTAGGAGTTGCAGTATATGTAGCCCAACTTTCATTAAATATTTGTTCACCGTTCCAGTTTCCTTTGTGTAAATACAATAATCCAAATTTTGCCCAATCTCTTGTTGTTGCCCAACCATAAGATGAACCAACATAATTCCCCTTCATATCCGTTTCTAGGATCATCGAGTTCATGCCTATTTTATCAATCAAAGCACCGTACCAAAAATCAAGATATTCTTGGTGCGTTTTAAACTGCTTTCGCAAAATCCCTGATAATAGATTTGTAGTTCCTGATGAATAGTTCCAATGCGTATTGGGTTTATAAGCAGCTGGCTTTTCTAGCTGTGAAATCGTCATATCCTCAGCTTGAAAAAGCATTTTAGTCGCATCACAAATTTTATCGTATTTCTCCTCCCACTCCAGACCAGAATTCATGTGTAGCAAATCATTTGTGGTGATACTTTTGCGTTCATCATTTGCCCATTCTGGAATTGGTGCTGGAGCATAAATATTCATTTTTCCTTGCTTTTCTAAAATTCCAAACATCGCACTGGTAATACTTTTTGTCATTGACCAACCTAGAATTTTACTTTCTTTATCAAAACCAACATCGTATTTCTCGGCTATAATTTTATCCTTATAAATAACTAAAAGGGAGCGTGTTCTCTTATCAATTTTACCTTCGGTATTAAAAGCATTGGCAACAGCTACATTTAATTTAGTGTAATCAATAGTATTAAAAATACTGTCTTTGGCTTCTAAATTTCCATAAGGAAAAGGTAAATTATTGATTGATAGGGTTCGTTTCGGAACTAAATATGGTTTTGAATCATCAAACTCATCATTGATTAATGTTGCTCCTAAACCTTCGCGATAAATGGCTTTTCGCTCTTTTAATCCATAAACTGAAGCAGTAGCAAACTTACCAGATTCGTTTATGCTATTCTTAGCCAAATCAATAAGATTGATATCATTGTCTCCTTTCTCAATCATTTCTTGAGAGCGATTGTCTATAAAATGACCTGAAGCAACACTTTTGGCTGAAAAGCCAGAAATCAAATCTAGTTTTGGATAGGATGTAATAGCAACATATAAAAACACGACAAAAATTCCAATACCCACGAACTTAAAAAATTTTTTCATAAACAATTATTTTGAAGCAATTTAATAAAAAAGAACTAGAATTAGATAGCATTAGTACGAAGAGAAAATGAGGTTTTATTAACAAACGTTTTCCAAAAATTAAGTGCATTTTTACTACTTTTGTATTTAGATAAATTCTAAATAGTAGATAGAAATTTCAGAAGAGTTTATCACCTAAAACAATAGCTATTGCGTCCATAAAAACCGATAGAAATATTTAAAAAAAAGGTACATGTTAGATATAAATAAAATTAGAGCCGACTTCCCAATCCTTTCACAGAAAGTGAATGGAAAACCATTAGTTTATTTCGATAACGGAGCCACATCGCAAAAACCGCAGGTTGTAATTGATGCGATTTCCAAATATTATCAGGAAATTAATGCTAATATTCATCGTGGTGTGCACACTTTGAGCCAACTTGCAACGGATGCTTACGAAATTTCAAGAGGGAAAATCCAAAAACATATTAACGCTGAGTTTGCACATGAAGTTCTTTTTACTTCAGGAACGACTCATGGAATCAATTTAGTTACTAACGGCTTTGCCTCTATTTTAAAAGAAGGCGATGAAATCCTAGTTTCGGCATTAGAACATCATAGTAATATTGTACCATGGCAAATGTTATGCGAGAAAACTGGAGCAGTTTTACGTGTCATTCCGATGAATCAAGAAGGTGAATTGATTATGGAAGAGTATGATAAACTACTTTCAAGCAAAACTAAAATAGTTACCGTCAATCATATTTCAAATGCTCTTGGAACTGTTAATCCTATTAAATACATGATTGATAAAGCGCACGCAGTTGGCGCTGCAATCTTAATTGATGGTGCACAAGCCGTTCCACACCTTAAACCTGATGTACAAGAATTGGATTGTGATTTCTACGTTTTTTCAGGACATAAAATATGTGGACCTACAGGAACTGGTATTTTATATGGAAAAGAAGCTTGGCTAAATAAACTACCGCCCTATCAAGGTGGTGGCGAAATGATCAAGGAAGTGAGTTTTGAAAAAACAACTTACGCTGAATTACCTCATAAATTTGAGGCTGGAACACCAAATGTTGCTGGCGGAATCGTGCTAGGAACCGCAATTGATTACATGAATGAAGTTGGTTTTGACAACATTCAACAACAAGAAAAAGAATTATTAGAATACGGAACAAAGCGTTTATTAGAAATTGAGGGTTTAAAAATTTTTGGTACAGCCAAAGAAAAAACATCTGTGATTTCGTTTAATATTGAAGGAATTCATCCGTATGATATAGGTACCATCGTGGACAAATTAGGAATTGCAGTGCGAACAGGCCATCATTGTGCGCAACCGATCATGACTTTCTACGATATTCCAGGAACCATTAGAGCTTCCTTTGCGTTTTATAATACTACCGAGGAAATTGATATGATGGTTGCAGCAATTAAAAGGGCTCAAATGATGTTATCTTAAAAATGATGAAAATTCTAACTGCATTTTTTTTTCTTATTTTTTTAGGTAAAGGATGTGATGGTGTCACTGCTCAAGATATGAAAACTGCAGTTATTGAATACACTGCTTCTAGTCGTGGTTTTTATCAAAAGATCACTGTAAATAATCAAACCGTCACGATTTCAAAAGATAGAAATGATGATAATAAATCGATTCTCTTAAAAATAAATGCTTCAGATTGGAACGAGTTGGTTTCCTATTTTAAAGAAGTACAATTAGATCAAATGGTTAAATTAAAAGCCCCTACAGAAAAACGTTTTTATGGTGGTGCGGCTATAGCCAATTTAAAAATTACCTTTGACGAGAAAGACTATGAAACGCCTAATTTTGATCATGGCTTTCCACCAAAAGAAATCAAGCAGCTGGTAGATAAAGTCAACTCATTAATTAAAAAAGAATAAAACCGACACAAAATTCAGCTTACTATGAAAATTAAAGAAATACAGAACGAAATTGTTGATGAGTTTTCCATGTTTGACGACTGGATGGAACGATATGAATATATTATTGAACTCGGCAAAAAACTTCCATTAATCAAAGAAGAATTTAAAACCGAAAACAATATCATTAAAGGTTGCCAATCTAAAGTGTGGTTACAAGGCGAACAAAATGATGATACAATTGTTTTTACAGCTGATAGTGATGCAATATTGACTAAAGGAATCATTGCGATTTTAATTCGTACCTTTTCCAATCAAAAAGCAACTGATATTTTAGAGGCTGATATGAATTTTATCGATGAAATAGGATTGAAAGAACATTTATCTCCTACTCGCGCTAATGGATTAGTATCAATGATCAAAAATATTAAGATGTATGCTTTAGCATTTGACTCAAAAAATTAAAATAGATTTTAGTTTTTTTAAAACATATAAGTCAGATAAGTTTTTCAAAAGATTCAATTGAAATAATTCGATAATTATGAATTTTACAAAAGCATTTTTAAAAGATTTAGTTTATCAGGTTAATGGTGCATCAATTGAAGTTCATAAAAGTATTGGTCCTGGCCTTCTAGAAGGTGTATATCATCAATGCCTTAAAAAAGAATTAGAATTACGAAAAATAAACTTTTTATCTGAATTGATAGTGCCGTTAAAATAGAAAGGATTTGAGTTGGAATCTAAGTTAAGATGCGACTTATTTGTTGAAAATGCACTAGTGGTAGAATTAAAATCAGTTAGTGAATTTAATCCTATTTTTGAAGCCCAACTTTTAACTTATATGAACTAATTAAACTCACCTATTGGGTTATTGATAAATTTTAACGTAAAAAATATATTTTACGAAGGTCAAAAAACCTTGGTAAATAAATTATATACTAATCCCGAAGATTAGATAAAACGTAATAATATTTAACTACATTTTAAAATTAACGAAAAATAAAAAACTAACATGACTTATCTGTTTAAAACAGAAGTAATATATCTAAAAATCAAAAATTAATAAAAATGGAACAAGAAATAGACACCACAGAATTAGGAGAATCAATCGTAAAAACGTTAAAAACAATTTACGATCCAGAGATTCCTGTTGACATATATGAATTAGGTTTAATTTACGATGTAATGGTCAACACTGATTACGAAGTAAAAATCCTAATGACACTTACTTCTCCAAATTGCCCAGTAGCGGAAAGTCTACCACGAGAAGTAGAAGACAAAGTGAAATCTATAGCAAATGTGAAAGATGCTGAAGTTGAAATCACTTTCGATCCACCGTGGAGCAAAGATTTAATGAGTGAAGAAGCAAAATTAGAATTAGGAATGCTATAATTAGTCATAAAGTTAAAAGTCATAAAGTCTGCAATGAGTACCTTTATGACTTTTGACCTTCGACTTTAAAACTTAGATATGGAAGAAATAGTTAATAAAGTAGCCAATAGTGTTTTAGTAGTTTTTGATCTCGAAGATTATTACCCAGCAGGCATTCGTGTACAAATAGATATCTCGCAATGGCTGATAGAGGGATTTTTATTAAAAGAAAAAGACTTTAGAGAATCACTTAAAAATCATGATTGGTCACAATATCAAGATCGATATGTGGCTATAAATTGTAGTACAGATGCTATTGTACCCGCTTGGGCATCCATTTTAGTTGCAATTCACTTAGCACCCTTTGCTAAGAAAATTGTTAATGGTAAAATAGAGGATTTAGAATCTTCTCTTTATGAAGAATTGCTATCTAAAATTGATTACTCCGTTTATACAAATAAGCCTATGATAATTAAAGGTTGTGCTAAAAAACCTGTACCCACGAGAGCTTATGTCTTAGCGGCACATTATTTACAACCATTTGCAAGAAGTATAATGTATGGTGAAGCATGTTCAGCAGTTCCTTTGTTTAAAGCCGATAGAAAAGTATGATCTCTTTAGATTATAATTTCATAATATAAATTATTTACAGTTTAAAGCAATAATTATTTATTTTTGACAAAACTTTCAACTATGAATTTCATGAAAAAAGAGATAGTTACTTTACTTTTATTCTTAACTTTTATTGCTGTTGATGCTCAAGAAACGGTAAAAGACACTACAAACTTGTGGACAAGAAATGGAAACGTTTCTTTACTTTTTAATCAAACAGCTTTTAATAAACAATGGTTAGGGGGTGGAACTTCAAATATTGCTGGAAACTTAGGAGTAAACTATGACTTCAATTATAAAAACGGAGATGTTGTTTGGGATAATAAATTCATTTTAGCTTATGGTTTAAGCAAAATTAAAGATGATGAGAAAATAGCAAAAACTGATGACCGTTTAGAGATGAACTCTCTTTGGGGTAAGAAGATAAATGGTCAATGGTATTACTCTATGTTTTTTAATTTTAAAACCCAAATGGATACAGGATTAGATAAAAACATGATTAAAATTTCGCATTTCTTTTCCCCTGCCTATTTCCAGTTGGGTCCAGGTATCTTATGGAAAAAAAACGATAATTTAAGTGTTAATATTTCTCCAGCCACTACCAAATTGATTGTTGTTCATCGTCATCTCACAGAATCTGGACCTTCTTTTGGAGTATTAGAAGGAGATTCATCTCGGTTTGAATTTGGAGCAAGTATTTCAGCATATTATAAACTTAATGTGATGACCAATGTTTCTATTGAAAACAGGCTGAATTTGTATAGTAATTATTTAGATAATCCCCTAAATGTTGACATTGATTACCAAATGAATGTCATGATGAAAATTAATAAATATTTATCGGCTAATGTTGCCTTACAGGCTATTTACGATGATAACTCAATAAAAGCGGTACAAGTTCGAGAAGTATTTGGTCTTGGAGTAAATTACGGATTCTAATTTAAAATACATTTATAAAAAATCCCTTTTGAAATTATATTTCAAAAGGGATTTTTTATAATTTTTAATAAAAATTATATTCTTATTCATATTTGACAACAAGTGTATGAATGGTAATAACTTTCTATCCCTTATTATTTTGGCGCAGCTATTTCCATTAAAAACGCTGCTAATAATGCACCGTAAGTTCCTATTACATATCCAAAGACAGCTAAAAGAACACCCACGCTCGCTAATGAAGGATGAAAAGCAGAAGCTACAATTGGTGCTGAAGCTGCTCCACCTATGTTTGCCTTACTTCCCACTGCAAGAAAAAAGTATGGTGCCTTGATTATTTTTGCAACGATAACTAAAAGTAAAACGTGAATTGACATCCAAATAAGCCCTACAACTAGCAATCCTGGATTACTCATCACAGATCCTAAATCCATTTTCATTCCGATGGAAGCTACTAAAATATAAATAAAAACGCTTCCTATTTTACTAGCTCCTGCACCTTCATATGTTTTTAGTTTAGTAAACGAAAATAAAATTCCTAACGCAGTAGCAATTGTTACCATCCAAAAAAAGCGATCTCCAAAAGTAGAAGCAAAACTCGTTTGATCATTTACAATTTCAAAATTAGCTTTTAATAAATCAGAAATTGAATTGCTCCCCCAGTGAGAAAGTCCCACTGCTGTAAAAGCTACGCCTAAAATTATCATCAAATCTGTAAGGGTTGGGTTTCTAGTTACATTGTCAGCATAAGCAGTCACCTTTTCTTTTAATTCCTCAATAGAACGATTATCAGCTTTCAACCATTTGTCTATTTTTTCTTTTCTTCCAATACCAAATAACAAGATAGCCATCCAAATATTAGCTACGACAATATCTACTAATACCATTGCACCATATTTTTCCTGATTGTATTGAAACACTTCAAGCATTGCAGCTTGATTTGCCCCACCGCCAATCCAGCTTCCCGCTATTGTTGAAAGTCCGCGCCATACGGCATCAAAGCCTGCACCACCCACTGTTTCTGGAGAAAAAATAGACATGATTAAAACGGCGAGTGGAGCACCAATAATTACACCAACTGTTCCTGTAAAAAACATTATTAAAGCTTTAGGACCTAATTTAAACATTGCTTTTAAATCAATACTCAAAGTCATTAAAACTAAAGCTGCTGGAAGTAAATATCGACTGGCAATAAAATATATAGATGATTTTTGTGTGATTATCTCTCCGTTTTCTCCTATTTCGCTCCATTCTGGTGAGATAATATTCAATGAACTAAATATAGATGGAAGTAAATAACACATTAAAAGCGACGGAAAAATGACATAGAATTTTTTCCAAAAGCCATCTTTAATAGAAGATGTATAGAATACAAAAGCTAACAATAACATTAATAATCCAAAAACTATTGTGTCATCGGTAATAAAAGGCGGGTTTTTCATAATTTTTAAATTTGCCTGCAAAGTAGGGAAATTCTAAATTATGTACGACATATTTTTAGTTGTTTTATTTAAACCTGTGATGACCTATAATAATGAAATTGCTATTTCTTTTTAATTATTTGACTGCCCTTGGTTTTTTAGTAAAAAAATAAAATATGACTCCACTGATGAAATATAAAATTACATCGATCCAATCTGCAGTGTAGCGTAAATTTATTTTAGGAAGATAAAATTCAAAATAAATAGAATAAGAGCAAGATAAAAAAACAATAAATTCTAGAGGTAATTTAAATGAAGCATCTTTCTTTAAATTTCTAATAATAAATTCAGTACCTCCAAGCACTAAAGGGATATATAGAAAATCATTTAAATAATTATTAATTAAATAGGGCAATGGAATATGCAAATGCTGCATAACAAAAACAACAAGTGCAATAAGAAACATTATAATATAAATCACAACTTGGTACATAAAAATCTTGAATAAATAATTTTAATTCTGCACTAATAAAGCAATTGAATAGCTTCCAACAGCTTTGCAAAATCTTTATGTTTGCAATTCTCTACAATTAGTAAATCTATCACTATCCTGCAGCTGCAGCCGTAACGGCAGCAATGATTCCGCCAATTATTACTGCAAAGAATAACCAAATGCCGTAAATGGTTTTAAAAAAATATCTTATAATAGAGTTAGGATTTTCTAAACCGTTTTTCAAAAACACCTCCACTTTGCTAGGCGGCTTTTCTTTTTCTTGCTTTACTTTTGCTTCTATCTTTTTTTCACTCTCCAGTTTGCGCTTTAAAACCACATCTAATAAAGCATCACAATTACTGCAATAATCATTATTGTAATTAATTGTGCCACATTCTAAACATTTTATATAAGATTTATTCATTTAATTTTTTAACATTACAACCTTCTAAAATCTTATATCGAACTGGTAAACAAAATTATGTTTATGAAATATAGCAATGATTATTACCCGATTTTAGAATTATATTACCAAGAACCAAAGTTAAGAAATTTATCTGTTTTAAAAGTCTAAGAAATACTATTGTATTTATAGTGTTGTAGTCGGTAAAAAAACAAAATCTAAATTTGTGATTTAAGTGTATAAGTTCATTGCAATCATTTATTTATAATTATAAAGTGCGCTGAATTTTTTAGAATGCTCCGTTGCAAACTGAAATTCACATCTTCAAAGTTGGAAACTTTGCGCAGCTGTGTTAATTTTAAGCTTAAATATTTAAGTTAATTGGAACCTTTTATTTATAATTATAACTGCGTTAAATTTAGGAGATTACTCAGTTACAAACTGAAATTCACATCCTCAAAGTTGGAAACTTTACGGAGCTAGATTTAGGGGATTACTCAGTTACAAACTGAAATTCACATTCTCAAAGTTGGAAACTTTACGGAGCTGGGGCGCTTCCGTAATTAATAATCCAATATATGATAAACATTCTCATATATCCAAGTGTTAAAACTATGAATGCCCTAGCCTGAATAGCAGCGACATCCTATTGTGCCGATCCCGAAACTTCGGGACGGCACAATATATAGAGCGGATAGCCGCAAATGGCTTCTAATTACTAATACTCTAACCCGGATAGTTGAAACATACTATTATGATGGAGATAGGTAAACTAGATTTAACGAATAAGCAGAAATAGTACATAATAACTAATACCCTGGCCCCAATAAAAACAACATCCTATTGTGCCGATCCCGAAACTTCGGGACAGCACATAAATAAAGCGAATAGCTGGAAATAGATTATAATTACTTCGTTACCCACATTGACAATTAATAATTAAACTTTCGATTCTAATGCTTATTTTTGCACTCAATAAAATTGAATCATGACACAGAATCCAAAAAGATATACGATTACAGCTGCCTTGCCTTATACAAACGGACCTATTCACATTGGCCATTTAGCCGGTGTTTACGTGCCTTCTGATATTTATTCTCGCTACTTACGTTTGCAAGGTAGAGATGTTTTATTTGTTTGCGGAAGCGACGAACACGGTGTAGCCATTTCAATGAAAGCTAAAAAAGAAGGGATTACGCCACAAGAAGTAATTGATAAATACGATGGAATTATTCGTAAATCTTTTATAGATTTTGGAATTTCATTTGATAATTATTCTCGAACTTCATCTAAAATACATCATGATACAGCTTCAGACTTTTTTACAACTTTATATGAAAAAGGCGATTTTATCGAGCAAATAACCGAACAATTATACGACGAAAAAGCAGATCAGTTTTTAGCAGATCGTTTTGTGGTAGGAACTTGCCCAAAATGTGGTAATGAAGAAGCTTATGGGGATCAATGTGAAAAATGCGGTTCTACGCTAAACGCGACGGATTTAATAAATCCAAAATCAACCATAACGGGAGAAACTCCTATTATGAAATCAACGAAACACTGGTTTTTACCTTTAGATCGGTATGAAGATTTCTTGAAAGAATGGATTCTTGTGGGACATAAAAACGACTGGAAACCTAATGTATATGGACAAGTAAAATCTTGGATCGATGGAGGATTAGAGCCTCGTGCTGTAACTCGTGATCTCGATTGGGGAATTGATGTTCCTGTAGAAGGTGCTGAAGGCAAGAAATTATATGTGTGGTTTGATGCTCCAATAGGCTATATTTCATCTAGTAAAGAATGGGCTTTACGCGAAGGAAAAGATTGGGAGCCCTACTGGAAAGATCAAGATACAAAACTAGTTCACTTTATAGGGAAAGATAATATCGTTTTTCATTGTATCATTTTCCCTGTGATGCTTAAAGCCGAAGGAAGCTTTATTTTACCGGATAATGTTCCCGCAAATGAGTTTTTGAATTTAGAAGGAAATAAATTATCGACATCTAAAAACTGGGCAGTTTGGTTGCATGAATATTTAGAAGATTTCCCAAATCAGCAAGATGTTTTGCGTTATGCTTTAACCTCAAATGCGCCAGAAACCAAGGATAATGATTTCACTTGGAAAGATTTTCAAGCTAGAAATAATAATGAATTAGTTGCGATTTACGGAAATTTTATAAACCGTGTTGTGGTATTGACCAATAAATATTACAATGGAGTTGTACCACAGCCAAGCCGCCTGATCCCCGAAAGAGGAACTGCAAACTTTACTGATTATGATAATGAAGTTTTAACCGAATTGAAAGCGTATCCAGCAGTGATTTCGAGCTCTCTTGAAAGATATAGATTTAGGGAAGCACTTGGTGAATTGATGAATGTTGCTCGTCTTGGAAATAAATATTTAGCTGACGAAGAGCCTTGGAAAGTAATCAAAGATAATCCGGAACGCGTGCAAACGCAAATGTATGTCGCTTTGCAAATCGCTGCCGCTTTGAGTTCGTTATGCGAACCTTTCTTGCCTTTTACAGCAACCAAATTATCCCGAATTTTAAATATAGAATCTCCTCTATCTTGGAATACGATTTCTGAAAATTCAGATTTGATTAAAGCAGGACATCAAATAAGCGGTCCCGAAGTTTCGGGAGAATTGCTATTTGCAAAAATCGAAGATGAAGAAATTCAAAAGCAAATAGACAAATTAGAAGCTACAAAAACAGCTAATAAAGCCGAGAATAAAGTAGTAGAATCACAAAAAGAAGCAATTCAATTTGATGATTTTGCTAAAATGGATTTGCGTGTAGGAACGATACTTGAAGCTACTAAAATGCCAAAAGCCAATAAGCTTTTGATTTTAAAAGTGGATACAGGAATAGACATTCGTACAATAGTTTCGGGAATTGCCGAAAGTTTCAAACCTGAAGATATCATTGGTAAAAAAGTGACTGTATTAGTAAATTTAGCTTCAAGAAACCTTCGTGGTGTTGAAAGTCAAGGAATGATTTTGATGACAACAAATGCAGAAGAAAAATTAGTTTTTGTAAATCCAGACGCTGATGCTGCAAATGGCGAAACGATAAATTAAAATATTTTTGTGTTATTTCGGGTAGAGACGTTGCATTGCAACGTCTCTTTTGTTTAGATTAGAATAACGCATTACAAATTCAACATCAATAATTTATTATAATAAAGTGTTTCGAAAAAAGGTATTGAAATTCATTATATTCGCACATTATCGAAACAAATGATACGTTGTATTGCAATTACTGTTATATACCAATAATATTAATGGATGAAAATTAGATGTTGGAATGACTGTTATATATGGATAAAAGCAGACGTTGCAATTACTGTTATATATTGATGCAAAATATGGATAAAAGCAGACGTTGCAATTACTGTTATACATTGATAATAAATATGGATAAAAGCAGACGTTGCAATTACTGTTATATATTGATGCAAAATATGGATGAAAAGCAGACGTTGCAGTGCAATGATTGTTATATATCGATAATAAATATGGATGAAAGCAGACGTTGCAGTGCAACGTCTCTACATTAAAAATGATATGATATGTCTGAAAAATTTCGAAACAAATATCGCGTTCCTTCTACTCGTTTGAATAATTGGGATTACGGGAAAAACGGGGCGTATTTTATAACAATATGCACTAAAAATCGCGAACATTTTTTTGGTGAAATTTTGTCTGTCAATAATAATAACGAAATGCAATTTACGGAAATTGGTGTGCTAGCTGATCAATTTTGGTCAGAAATTCCAAAACATTTTCCATTTGTGGAATTAGGAAATTTTCAAATAATGCCAAATCATGTTCATGGAATTTTAATAATTGATAAAAAAACTATTGTTGATGATATTGTCGTAGAGACTTTGCCATGCAACGTCTCTACCGAAAACAAAATAAAAAATATGAAAATGTCGAAAATTTCGCCAAGAAAAGGTACAATTTCTACCATTTTACGTTCCTATAAATCGGTGGTGACTAAGAACAGTCATTATATAAATGCAGATTTTGAATGGCAAGAAAGATTTCACGATATTATAATTCATAATTCGGCATCATTTGAAAGAATTCAAAATTATATAGAAAACAATGTGACCAACTGGAAAGAGGATAAATTTTACATCTAAAAAAGTAATTTAAAAATAAAAATTATTTATAACTAACATCAAAAATGACCAATGCAAAACCCCGATTAGCTCTCGCAATTGGAATACTATGTATTTCAGTTTTCCCTATTTTGGTTAAACTTAATCTTACTGGTGGTTTAATTTCCGCTTTTTATAGAATGGCAATCGCAGGTTTATTTTTATTACCATATGTTGTGTTTACAAAAAAGCTAAAACTACCAAAAAAAAATGTTTTACTATTAGCTATTTTATGTGGTCTTTTATTTGCAGCTGATGTTGCCGTTTGGAATATTTCCATACAAGGATCCAGTGCAACGCAAGCCACTCTGCTTACAAACTTGTCACCAGTTTGGGTTGGAATTGGCTCCTTCCTTTTTCTAAAAAATAAACCCGCAACTAATTTTTGGATTGGCACATTGATCGCAATTTTTGGTATGATAACATTGGTTGGTTTTCAATTTTTTCTCAATTTAGATTTTAATATTGCGTTTTTATTGGCGATCCTTTCAGGGATTTTATACGCTATTTATATGCTCGTAAGTAAAAATATTCTCAATGAAATGGATGTGCTTTCATTTATGTCTATCACTTTAATTACTTCCATCGTATTTCTTGGGGTTGTTTGCATAATTCTAAAGGAACCTTTTAGTGGTTTTTCTGATGCTGGATGGTTAGTGTTATTTATACAAGGAATAGTATGTCAATTGATTGCATGGTTGCTTATAAGTTATGCCACACAAAACATGCGTGCAACACGGGTCTCCCTATCCTTATTAGGACAAGCTGTATTAGCAACTATCTTAGCATGGCTTTTTTTAGATGAAAAAATCACATTCCAAATGATTGTGGGAGGTTTGATTTTGCTATTTGGAATTCGAATTACCTTCTATAGTAAAGTACTTTCCGTTAAAAAATTATTGAATAAGAATTAATCTATTTTCTTATAAAAATTACATAATTATGAAAAACATAAAAGTAGTCGCATTTGACGCTGACGATACCTTATTTATCAATGAAACTTATTTTGCCGAAACAGAAGAGAAATTTTGTAGCCTAATGAGCGATTACCTTTCAAATCAAGGAATTTCAAAAGAACTTTTTAGAATAGAAATCGAGAATTTAAAATTATACGGTTATGGCATAAAAGGCTATATTCTCTCTATGATTGAAGCCGCAATGAGTATTTCTAATAATACACTTCCAGTAGAAATGATTGAAAAAATTATACAGTATGGAAAAGAACTTTTAGAAAAACCTATTGTGTTACTAGATGGCGTTGAGGAAACATTAAAGGCGTTACACGGCAATTATAAATTAGTTGTTGCTACTAAAGGTGATTTATTAGATCAACGTAGAAAACTGCACAATTCCGGTTTAGGTAGATATTTTCACCATATTGAAGTAATGTCTGACAAACAGGAAATTGATTATACTGATTTGATTAAAAGATTAGAAATCCAACCTTCGGAATTTTTTATGATTGGAAATTCTTTAAAATCAGATGTTCTTCCCGTTTTAGCTATTGGCGGACATGCCGTGCATATTCCTTTTCATACGACTTGGGCTCATGAAAAAATTGATCATAAGGTAGAACATGAAAATTTTAAAACATACAACCAAATTATTGATGTTTTAAAGCAATTTCAATATTGAAAACCATTTTAGATTTAGAAAACTGGAATAGAAAAGAACATTTTCAATTTTTCAGAAAGTTTGAGGAGCCTTTTTTTGGTGTAACTGTCGAAATCGATTGTGATAAAGCGTATGCAAGTGCTAAAGAATTAGACACTTCTTTTTTTACTTATTATTTACACAAAACTCTAATTGCAGTAAATACAATTGAATGTTTTAAATATCGCATTTTAGACGATCAAATATATATTTATGATCAAATAAATGCTTCGGCTACTATTGGTCGTGAGGACGGAACTTTTGGATTTTCTTTAATGGAATATGATGCTGATTTTTCAATTTTTAAAAGCTATACAATAAATGAAATTAAAAGAGTTCATAACACAAATGGATTGTTTACCAGAACTTTTGATGATGATAATGTAATTCATTTTTCAGCCATTCCATGGATCGATTTTACTTCTTTATCACATGCTAGAAGTTTTAAATTCGCTGATAGTTGTCCTAAAATTTCTTTTGGCAAAATGAAAGTTTTAGAGAATGGAAAAAGAGTGATGCCTATGTCTGTCCATGTGCATCATGGTTTAATGGATGGTTTACATTTGGGTCAGTTTATAGATTGTTTCCAAGAACTAATGAATAAATAAATGGCAAAAAGTGATCTAATGATCTAAAAAAACGAGATAAAATTTCCATTACAGCACCTTTTTGAATAATACTATACCTAAACTAAAAAAGTATTTTCCTTTATGTTACCAATAGCATTTCATCCTATATATCAGCATCCATTACCAGAAGGACATCGTTTTCCTATGTTAAAATATGAATTGCTACCTCAACAATTATTACTCGAAGGAACAGCTATACAATCTGATTTTTTTGAGCCTTCAGTGTGCGATTTAAAGTATGTTTTATCTGTTCATAAAAAAGAATATGTTGATGATTTACTAAACCTAACATTGAATTCAAAGGCAGCTCGCAAAATAGGTTTTCCGCTTTCAAAAGAATTGGTGCAACGCGAATTAATTATTGCTCAAGGAACCATTTCAGGCGCTCAGAAATCTTATGATACTAAAGTATCTTTTAATATTGCTGGTGGAACGCATCATGCTTACTCCACTCATGGCGAAGCTTTTTGTATGTTAAATGATCAAGCAATTGCGGCTCAGTTTTTATTGAACAATAAATTGGCTAAAAAAATTTTAATTATCGATCTCGATGTACATCAAGGAAATGGTACAGCTGAAATTTTTCAAAACAATCCAAAAGTTTTTACTTTTTCCACACATGGAAAAACGAATTATCCATTTAAAAAAGAAATTTCCGACTTAGATATTGCTTTTGATGATGGTACTAAAGATGAAGAATATTTAAAAACAATTCGAGACATCATTCCACAATTAATTGAAACACAAAAACCTGATTTTATCTTTTACCTAGCTGGAGTAGACATTTTAGCAACTGACAAATTAGGAAAGTTGGGCTGTACTATCGAAGGCTGTAAAAAAAGAGACCAAACAGTTTTAGAACTGTGCTCAAAATATCAAATTCCTGTCCAGGTTTCAATGGGTGGCGGTTACTCGCCTGATATTAAAACAATAATTGAAGCGCATAGCAATACCTATAAAGTTGCTAAAGATATTTTCTAAAAAAACAACTTGCTGCATAGTCATAACAATTCTAATAAATCTAAAAAAAAATTGCACGAACTTCTATTTCAGAAATTCGTACAACTTTTTATGTAATGCTTATCGCCTTTAATCTTAAATACGCTTTACATTTATTATTTTCCTAAAAGTAATACCTCATTAGCAACCACTTCAGTAATAAAACGTTTTACACCATCTTTATCATCATAAGAACGATGTGTTAACTTACCTTCTATACCAATTTCTTTACCTTTAGTAACATACTTTTCTATAATATCAGCGGTTTTTCCCCAAGCGGTGACGCGGTGCCACTCGGTTTTTTCGACTTTATCGCCGTTTTCTTTGTAATAAACTTCATTAGTAGCGATAGAAATATTCGCTAATTTTTTCCCACCTTCTAATGTTTTTACTTCTGGATCTTGTCCAACATGTCCGATTAATTGTACTGTGTTTTTCATGGCGTGTAAATTTAAATATTAGTGTTTATAATTGATCGTTAAAACGTTCATTCGAATTAACAGTACAAAGATGCAACAGCTTCAAAACCCTAATCGGTTGCTAACTAATTACTTTCGGTTGTAACTATTTGTAAGCGTTTGTAAATGGAATATATTTGCTACATTTGGCAAAAAAAAATTTATATGCAGACTAAAATAAATAAAGTAGAATTAAGAAATCTTGAATTTGACGACTATAAAGAATTAAAAAACTCAATGGTAGAATCTTATCCTGAGATGGTAGGATCGTACTGGAGAGAGCATCATATTGAAAAATTACTTAGTATTTTCCCAGAAGGACAATTAGTAATTTTAGTTGATGGAAAAGTGGTTGGATCAGCATTATCATTGATTGTTGATGAAAGTTTAGTAGATAAAAATCATAATTACTCAGATATAACAGGAAAATATAGTTTTTCGACCCACAACGCGAAAGGTGATGTTTTATATGGAATAGATATATTTATACATCCTAATTATAGAGGACTCCGACTAGGGAGACGTTTATACGATGCCCGAAAGGAATTATGTGAACAACTAAATTTAAAAGCAATTGTATTTGCTGGAAGAATCCCAAATTACGGTCAGCATTCTAATACATTAACCCCAAAAATCTATATTGAAAAAGTAAAAAGAAAAGAATTGCATGATTCCGTACTTTCTTTTCAGTTGAGCAATGATTTTCACGTGATTCGGGTAATGAAAAATTATTTAGAAGGGGATACCGACTCTAAAGAATTTGCAGTCCTGTTAGAATGGAATAACATTTACTACGATGAAAGTCCTAAATTAATCAATTTAGAAAAAAGTGTTATTAGATTAGGACTTGTTCAATGGCAAATGCGACAATTAAATAATTTAGAGGCTTTATTTGAGCAATGCGAATTTTTTGTTGATGTAGTTTCTGGTTATGGTAGTGATTTTGCTTTGTTTCCAGAACTTTTTGCAGCACCGTTGATGGCTGATTACAACCACTTGTCGGAAGCTGAAGCCATACGAGAATTGGCTAAGCATTCTGAACCTATACGCAAGCGCTTTCAAGAGTTGGCCATTTCTTATAACATCAATATCATCACTGGTAGTATGCCTTATTTAGAAAACGGTACATTATATAATGTTGGCTTTCTTTGCAAAAGAGATGGAACTTCCGAAATGTATGCGAAAATTCATGTGACACCAAACGAAATGCAACATTGGGGAATGACTGGCGGATCAAAAATCAGAACTTTTGATACAGATTGTGGTAAAATAGGAATCATGATCTGTTATGATGTAGAATTTCCTGAATTATCTAGATTAATGGCTGATGAGGGGATGAATATTTTATTTGTTCCATTCTTGACCGATACGCAAAATGCCTATACTAGGGTAAAACACTGTGCACAAGCTAGAGCAATAGAGAATGAGTGTTATGTTGCTATTGCAGGTTGTGTTGGTAATTTACCAAAAGTAAATAATATGGACATTCAATACGCACAGTCAGCAGTATTTACCCCTTCGGATTTTGCTTTTCCAAGTAATGGAATTAAAGCTGAAGCCACTCCTAATACAGAAATGACCCTTATTGTTGATGTGGATTTAGATTTATTGAAAGAACTTCATGAGCACGGAAGTGTGAGAATTTTAAAAGATCGTAGAAAAGATCTCTATGAAATTAAAAAAATCAATCCATGAAAAGCTGTTTAGAATGTGGAGAGAAAATTGTAGGTAGGGAGGATAAAAAATTCTGTAGCGATGGCTGTCGCAATGCTTACAACAATAAAATAAATAAGGATAGTACTAATTATATGCGCAACATAAATAATAAGTTGCGTAAAAACTACCGTATCCTATCAGAACTTAATATTGAAGGAAAGTCAAAAACTACTCGAGCAAAATTGCTAAGTAAAGGATTTGACTTTGATTTTTTCACTAATATTCTACAAACTAAAACTGGAAATACCTATTATTTTCTGTATGATCAAGGATATATGGTTTTAGAAAATGATTTTTATATTTTAGTCAAAAAAGACATTTAGACACCACAAACCGCTATTCACCACGATGAAACAAAACTATTTTCCCCTGCTAGCAATAATATTCATCAGTTTGATATTAGGAATATCATTCTATACAATGATGCCCCAATTCACCTCAAATGATGAAGGTGCTTTAAATGAATTTTCGACAAAACGCGCACTAAATCATGTAGCTGAAATTTCTAAAAAGCCACATTATGTAGGATCAAAAAATCATCAAGAAGTTGCCAATTACCTTCAAAAGGAGTTGCAAAAGTTAGGATTAGAAACTTCTTTGCAAGAAGGATATACGCTAAGTGATTGGGGAAATCTAGTTAAATCAAAAAATATATTAGCACGTATAAAAGGAACTAGCAATAACAAAGCCCTGCTGCTACTAACTCATTATGACAGTGCGCCTCATTCTTATTCGCCTGGAGCCAGTGATGCTGGATCAGGTGTAGCAACAATTCTAGAAAGTGTTCGCGCTTTTATTCATAATAAAACGGCACATAAAAATGATATTATCATCCTCTTTTCTGATGCCGAAGAACTAGGATTGAATGGCGCCGCACTTTTTGTAACTCAACATCCTTGGGCTAAGGAAGTTGGTTTAGTACTAAATTTTGAAGCGCGTGGTTCCTCAGGGCCAAGTTATATGTTGATGGAAACCAACAGTGGAAATGCAGGATTAGTAAAAGAATTTGCTGCTGCAAAAGCTACTTTTCCAGTATCTAATTCGTTGATGTATAGCATTTATAAAATGTTACCTAACGATACTGATTTAACCGTCTTTAGAGAAATTGGCAATATTCAAGGTTATAATTTTGCTTTTATTGATGACCATTACAATTATCATACGGCGCAAGATGATCTAAATCATTTAGATAAAAACACTTTAGCGCATCAGGGCTCCTACTTGATGCCATTGTTACATTATTTTTCAAACGCTAATTTAACAAATAGCGCAGCTACCGAAGATTATGTTTATTTTACCATTCCATATACATTTATTAGTTATCCTTTTAGTTGGGTATTACCAATGGCTATTATTGCTTTACTGTTGTTTCTGACCTTGATTGTAATAGGAATTGCAAAACGTGTTTTAATATTATCTGAAATAGTAAAGGGATTTATACCATTATTAACATCTCTTATACTTGCTGGGTTGATTACTTTTTTTGGATGGAAAGCATTGGTTTTAATATATCCACAATACAATGATTTGTTAAACGGCTTTACTTATAACGGTCATGAATATATTGCTGCATTTGTACTAATGGCATTAGCGATTAGCTTTATTGTGTATCAACGCTTTTCTATTAAAAAACTAACGCTCAACCATTATGTTGCTCCATTATTTCTATGGATTGTCATTAATTACTTTCTTGCATTGAGCTTACAAGGGGCTGGTTTTTTAATAATACCTGTATATTTTGGTCTGATTGTTTTTGGAGTATTTATCATTACTCAAAGATCATTTAAGATCTTAAATCTTATTCTTAGTATTCCTGCTTTACTGCTAATCGCTCCATTTATTCAAATGTTTCCTATCGGTTTAGGTTTAAAAGTATTATTTGGAAGCGCTATTCTTACTGTATTAACTTTTACTTTATTGCTACCTATTTTTGGGGCTTTCGCCAAAAAGGGAATCTGGTCCGTTATTTTTTTAGTGCTTTCCATTGGTTTTTTTGCCAAAGCTCATTTAGACTCAGGATATGAATTAGGAAAGGCCAAATCAAATAGCTTATTGTATATTTTTGATGCAAACACTTATAAAGCTAGCTGGGCAACTTACGATACTAATCTTGATTCCTGGAGTAAAACCTATTTAGGTCAAAATCCGAAAAAAGCTGCATTAACAAACACATTACCCCTTTTTAGTAAATATAATTCGGGTTTTACTTATAGTGTTGATGCTGCTAATAAAAATTTGGCAAGGCCAACAATTGTATTTCTTGAAGATCGAATTTTAGGCAATCAACGGTTTTTAAAAATTAGAATTTCTCCAAATAGAAACGTAAATAGATATGACATATTCGCTAATAATAAAATGTCAATTTATAATTTTAAAGCAAACGGTGTTACTACTTTAGGACAAAAAAACACCTTATATAAACGTAATGGAAAAAAAATAGTCAGTTATTATGTAGTAGAGAATGCACCATTAGAAATGGAATTTAGGATTAATTCTAATGCTGTTTTTGATATGGAATTGTTAGAAAGCTCATTTGATTTAATGACAAATCCCATTTTTAATATGCAAAAGAGAGAAAATTGGATGATGCCAACTCCATTTGTCCTCAACGACGCAGTGGTGATTAGAGAAAAAATAGCACCTACACCTCTTATTACTGTAGATACGATAATCCCTATTAACTCTAAACGATTCGTGAAACTTAAAAAACCAATAGTGGTCGATAGCTTGCAGATTGATTAGAATTAATTAAATCATGACCGTTTTAATTTTTGCGATTTTATACTTAAGTAAAGCCTAATTATATCTCTGAGTTTATTGAGGTATTTTTCTACTATGAAAAAGCATTTCTTAAAGCTTAAAGTCATATTGGAAAACAAGTTCAATGTGATAAAAAATGTAAATAGTACGAGCGGAATTATAAAAACAATTAATTAGTTTGCTGCGTAAAACCGACAATCAAAATAAAGAGCGAAAAAACCACATTAAATATTTAAAAATGAAAAAAATCAGCATCCTAGGTTGCGGTTGGTTGGGTTTTCCTTTAGCAATTTCCTTACTTGAAAAAGTTTATCATGTAAAAGGATCTACAACTACACCAGAGAAACTGCACACTTTAAAAAATGTGGGAATCGAACCTTATCTAATCGATATTCCCGTTGATCTAGAAGCCAATTCTATTGAAAGCGAAAAATTTTCCATTTCGGTACAAGAATTTCTATTGGGAAGTGACACTTTAATTATTGATATTCCACCAAAATTAAGAGGTACTGTCAAAGATCAAGTTGAAAAATCGTTTGTTAAAAAGATAGCTACATTGATTCCGTTTATAGTAAATTCATCTATAAAAAATGTTCTTTTTATAAGCTCGACATCTGTTTACGGAGAAAATCAGCTAAGAGTTACTGAATCTACAAAGCCACAACCTGAAACCGAAAGTGGTAAACAATTAATAGAAGCAGAAGAACTTTTACACAATAGAAGTCAATTTAAAACTACAATTCTTCGTTTTGGAGGTTTAATTGGCGAGGACCGCCAACCTGGAAAATATCTTGCGGGTAAAGAAAATCTTGATAATCCTGGCGCACCCGTGAATTTAATCCATCAAGAAGATTGCATTGGCATCATCTCAAAAATAGTAGAAATAGATTGCTGGAATGAAATTTTAAATGCTGTTTCGCCTTTTCATCCTAGCCGTGAAGCCTATTATACTCAAAAAGCAACGGAACTGAATTTGGCTTTGCCAAAATTCAATTATTCAAAACCTTCAACTGGAAAAATAATTGAGAATGATAAAGTTGTAAAGCTTTTAAAATATACTTTTGCTCAACCAAATTTATAATGTGAAAACTAAAATTAAGAATGCAGTTTCTAATAGAATCAATATAATTGGCTGGCCTATCTTAGCATTATGCTTTGTAAGTTTTTTTTGGGGAACCACTTGGATTGCTTCAAAGGAAGGTGTCAAACACATGCCAGCTTTGCAACTGGTTGCGATTAGACAGTTTATTGCGGGCTTACTTTATATTTCCTTTTTTTTATTTAAAAAAGCAGCTTGGCCAAAAGGAAAACAATGGAAAACCATTATTATATTAAGTATTCTTAATTTTGTTTTGAGTAATGCATTAAGCACTTGGGGAGTGAAATATATCAGTAGTGGATTAGGTGCTATTATTGCCGCTTGTGTTCCTTTATGGATTGTTATTATTACTTTTTTCAGAGGAGGTCGTTTATCATACTTATCTGTATTTGGATTATTTATTAGCTTTGCAGGTATTTGTGTTATCTTTTACGATCGGTTGAGTGATTTTTTAAATCCAAGCTTTAGATTTGGAATAATAATTTCAATAATCTCTACCTTAACTTGGGCCTTTGGCACCTTATACACAAAGAAAAAAGCTGCAACATTCAATCCTTATTTTAGTTTAGGAATTCAAATGTTTTTATCTAGTATCTTAGTTTTTGCTTATACTGGTGCTACAGGAATATCAATACCATTAACTGAAATTCCAGCACTTTCTTGGTGGTCAATAGCTTACTTAATACTTTTTGGTTCCATTCTTAGTTTCATAGCTTTTATATATGCGCTTCAAAATCTTCCAGCTGAAATCAGTACTATTTATTCCTATATAAATCCAATTGTTGCGGTTCTTTTAGGCGCTTTAATCTTTGGTGAAACACTCAATGCTGCAATTGCAATAGGAGGAAGCGTTACCTTGTTTGGTCTTTATATGGTCAACTATTCCTTGCGAAAATCTCGAAAAAACATGCTATTAACCAAATAAATATTTAAAATTATGAACTTAAAAAACCTTTTAGTAGTTACTGCTACGTTTTCTACACTGTTTGTCATGAATGGTCAAACGAAAACTAATTATGTGGTTCCAAATGAAAATTTAATCACAGAGAACATCGCTCAAATTCCGAAGGAACTTTCTAATGATGTTAAGAAATATTCAGAATCCAGAAGCGCAACTTTAGCTGACATTAATCCAGTAACAAACGAGATCATTATTAATACTCGATTTGGTTCTACGTCACAATTACATCGCGTTTCTAATGTTATGGGAGCCAGAACTCAAATTACATTTTTTGATGAACCTGTAAGCACTACTTCTTACGAACCTATAAAAGGAGAGTATTTAGTTTATGCTAAAGACATTGGAGGAAATGAATTTAGTCAACTGTTTAAATTAGATCTTAAAACCCAACAATCAACACTCTTGACAGATGGTGGAAGATCTCAAAATGGAGGAATGTATTGGCGTAAAGATGGTAAAGGATTTTACTACTCATCGACTAAAAGAAACGGTGGCGATCGCGATGTTTATTATATGGATCCAAACAATCCTAAAGCTGAGAAATTAATTTTGAAAGTAAAAGGCGGTGGATGGGGAATTCAAGATATTTCTTCTGATGGTACAAAATTATTGATTGGAGAATATGTTTCTATAAATGAATCTTATCTGTGGTTATTGGATATTGCAACGGGTAAATTAACTGAAATCACAGATAGAAAAGTAAAAGCAGTTTCGCAATCTGATGGTACTTTCTCAAATGTTGCTAACGAAATCTGGTTTGTAACGGACAAGGATAATGAATTTGAGCGTTTAGCAACTATGAACCTAAACACAAAGAAGGTAACATATCACACCACTGCTATTGCGTGGAATATTGAAAACTATAGCGTATCTAACGATAAAAAATCAATTGTATTTACTAGCAATGAAGCAGGTGTAAACAAGATGTATCTTATGAATGCGGCTACTAAATTATATACTGAAGTAAAAGGACTTCCTATTGGGTTAATTAGTGATCCTCGTTTTACAAAAGACAATAAAAGCATCTTCTTTAACCAATCTACCGCACAAACAGCATCAGATATTTATCAGTTAAATATAAGTTCTGGCAAAGTGGCACGCTGGACCGAAAGTGAATTAGGCGAGATGCAAGAATCTGATATGTCTGTTCCAAAATTTATCGAATGGAAAAGTTTTGATGAATTAAAGATATCAGGTTTCTATTATCCCGCTTCTACAAAATTTAAAGGAAAAAGACCTGTTATCATTATGATTCACGGTGGACCTGAAGCACAATCGATGGCTTCGTTTTTAGGAGGAAATAATTTCTATACTAATGAAATGGGCGTTTCTTTAATTTATCCTAATGTAAGAGGTTCTTCTGGTTTTGGTAAAACCTATTTAGCTAAAGACAATGGTTTTTTAAGAGAAGATTCGGTTAAGGATATTGGTGCTTTACTCGATTGGATTGCAAAACAACCTGAATTAGACAAAGACAAAATAATGATTATGGGCGGCAGTTATGGTGGTTATATGACTTTAGCAACAGCCTTTCATTATGCGGAGAAAATAAAATGTTCTGTTGATATTGTGGGAATTTCAAACTTTAATACGTTCTTAAAAAATACAGAAGAGTACAGACGTGATTTACGTAGAGCGGAATATGGTGATGAAAGAGATCCTAAAATGGCTGCTTTTTTTGATAAAATGGCTCCATTGAATAACACAGATAAAATTAAAAAACCAATGTTTATTATTCAAGGAACAAATGACCCAAGAGTTCCGGTAACAGAAGCGATGCAAATGCGTGACAAACTGAAAGCGCAAGGCAATACCGTATGGTATCTTGAAGCGAAGGATGAAGGACACGGATTCAAAAAGAAAGCCAATATCGATTACCAAAGATTAGCAGTTATAAGATTTATGCAGGAATATTTAGTGAAATAGGTGCTAAAAATAGAAACCATTTAGCTTTAAAAATAAAAACCCATTCGCCGATGCGAATGGGTTTTTCATTAGTATAGATGACTTAATTTATAGAACCAAATTCTACCAGATTCTAACTCTTTTCTCTGGGGCAATATACATTCCATCAGTTGCTTTAATATCAAAAGCTTTATAGAAGGTGTCAATGTTTTGAAGTGGCACATAAGCACGGTACATTCCTGGAGAATGCGGATCCGTTTTCACTTGGTTTTTCAGTGCTTCATCACGCATTTTTGAACGCCATATTGTTGACCAAGAGATAAAGAAACGTTGTTCAGGTGTATAACCATCAATCAAACCTGGATTTCCATTCTCTTTCAAATAAATTTGTAAACCATCATAAGCAGCATTGACACCACCTAAATCACCTATGTTTTCACCTAAAGTAAATTTACCATCTACAAAAGTTCCAGGCAATGGTTCAAGTGCACTGTATTGAGCTGCAAGCGCTCCAGTTAAAGATGAAAATTGTTTTAAATCCTCAGCTGTCCACCAGTCTACTAGATTTCCATCGGCATTGTAACGTGATCCTGAATCATCAAAACCATGTGAAATTTCATGACCAATAACGCCACCTATTCCACCGTAATTTACTGCTTCATCTGCTTGGTAATTATAAAATGGCGGTTGTAAGATCGCCGCAGGAAATACGATTTCATTATTAGATGGATTGTAATAGGCATTCACTGTTTGTGGTGACATTCCCCATTTATCTTTATCTACTGGTTTGTTCAACTCAGCAATATTTTCATTAAAACGCCAGATCGCCATATTCTTAGCATTTTCAAAATAAGTTCCACCTTCTTTCGGACTTTTTATAGTTAAGGCTGAATAATCTTTCCATTTGTCAGGATAACCAATTTTGATTCGTGATTTATGCAATTTTGCAACAGCACTCACCTTAGTTTCAGCTGACATCCAGGCCAAATTATTGATTCTGTTTTCGAAAGCTGTGAAAATATTTTTAATCATTTTCTCTGCTTTCACTTTAGCTTCAGCTGGAAATTTTTTCTCTACATATAACTTTCCTAAAGCTTCACCTAAAGTTCCGTTGATAGTTTGTAGCGCATTTTCATCACGTGGTCTTTGCTTAACAGCACCCGTTAATGTTTTACCGTAAAAGTCGAAATTTGCATTTTCTATCGTTGTTGATAACTGACTTGAAGCTCTATTTAATAAGCTCCAGCGCATGTATGCTTTCCAATCAGCGACTTTATTTTCTTTAAAAATAGTTTCTAATGCCGTCATGTATTTAGGTTGCGTAACAATAATAGTATCCGCTTGCGCTAAACCAATTTTAGTAAAATAAGTATTCCAGTTAATCGATGGCGTTAATTTACCTAATTCAGCAACCGTCATTGGGTTATATGATTTACGACGATCTCTACGCTCTACTCTGTCTAATCTTGGTTTAGACATTTCAATTTCTAATGCTAAAATCTTATTGGCATTAGCCGCAGCCATCGCTGGAGAATCCCCTAAAAATTGCAACATTTTAGCAACATGTAGCACATATTTAGCTCGCTTCTCCTTAGAATCTGCATCATCAGAAACATAATAATCTCTATCTGGCAACCCTACTCCACCTGGTCCAAGGTTTACCACGTTTCTGCTGCTGTTTTTAGCATCAGTTCCTACTCCAGCACCAAAAAATCCAATACCGCCTAAAGGCTCCATTTCAATCATTAAAGCCTGTAAATCCTTGGCGTTTTTTACAGCATTAATCTTTGCTAAGTAAGGTTTTAAAGGAGCAATTCCCGCTTTATTTCTGGCTACAGTATCTAAGATAGTTTGGTATAAATTCACCGCTTTTCCTTGATCAGTATTAGATTTGTAACTTGGGTTTGTTGTAGCTTCATTTAAAATTGCCAATGCATCTGCATCGGTTCTTTTACGCAACTCATCAAAACTTCCCCAACGCGTTCTATCATTAGGAATTTCAGTATTATCCAACCAAGTTCCATTGACATAGCGAAAGAAATCATTACTTGGTTTTACCTGCTTATCCATGTAATTGATGTTAATCCCAGGTTCCTTATTAACAGGAGCATTTTGGGCTTGACCCACAGCAAAACCCATAATTGCAGGAATGACAAAAAGCAACTGCTTATTTTTTATTATTTTCATTTTTTAATAATTATTTGGTTGTTCTCGCAAATCTATTAATAAAATTTTAAATTTTACGTTAAATTTTAGTTTCCCTAAATTACTGTTTACTCATGTCGCTTTGCTGCGATGATTGCAAGTAAAACCTAATTTAAGCAAAATGAGGAAACCGTTTCAAAAATTAATTTTGAAACGGTTTCTTTATGAGGTCAATATATAATATTAGAATTTCATACCAACACCTAAACCTATAAGCCAAGGATTAATCTTCACATCTGCAGGAATAGATAACCCAGCTGCAAGATTAGAAGCATCTACAGTCACATCAGTTGATAAAAACAAATGCTTAGCATCTACATTGATAAAAAAGGTATCATCAAGCATTAAATCAAAACCCAGTTGGGCTGCAAACCCTACAGAATTTTCATATTTTATATCTTTTACTACATTTCCCGCTTTTTCATTATAGAAAATGGTGTAGTTAATACCAGCACCTATATAAGGTTTAAATACTTGCTCTGCCATTGGAAAAAAGTGATATTGAAATGTTAATGTGGGTGGCAAAAGATAAACACTTCCTAAATCTACTGAAGTATTTGTAGAACCGCCTACAGCCGAAATATCTGATCCAATAGTTTTAACTTCGTGCTTTGTAGTTCCTAAAATTAATTCAGCAGCTATATTCTTTGTAAAAAAATAAGTAAAATCTAATTCTGGAATAACTGTTTCTGTAATTTTTACATCGCCTCCTATAACCCCAATTGTAGCACTTTCATTTGGAGCTACTCCAATTACACGAACTCTAGCTTGCCATCTTTTGAAATCTCCTGATTTCGTTTTTTCTTGAGCTGTTGCAAAATTGCCACTGAATAACGATAACGCAATTGCAGCAAAAAATAACTTTTTCATTTTTATTTACTTTAAAATTATATCACAAAAATAGAAAGTAAATAAAATGTAAATACTGACAAAAGTCATTGTTCATCAGGATTTGATTTGCCTTTAAAAGAAAGTATTAGTACCCTATTTTATTATAATAATTTCATAAGGCTACTAAATTGTTATCTCTTTGTTAGTTAAAAAATGACTGTGTAACATAAGTTACATACTATCTCACTAATCAGCACTATTTTTGAAGTAAATACATATATATCATGAAGTATCTTATATCAATTTTAGCTATAATTAGTCTTTTTATTTTTCAAAATAGGGAATCAACTTATATTGCGATTCCAGAAAAATTATCCGAAATTCAAAATAATAATCATGAAGGCAAAAAATTAATGGAAACCCATTGTTATTTATGCCACAGTCCAAACGCAGCTGAAAATGAAGACCGAATTGCTCCTCCTATGGTTGCAATCAAGGCGAAATATATTGACAAAGAACGATTTAACAAAGCAGAGTTTATCCAATATTTTACTGATTTTGTAAAAAATCCAACAAAAGAAAAAGTCCTGATGTACGGCGCTGTTAAAAAACATGGATTGATGCCAAAACAAGATTTTCCTAAAGGAAGTGTAGAAAAAATAGCCGACTTTCTATATGATTACCAAATTGAAGAACCTAGCTGGTTTAAAGCACACTGGGAATTACACGGCAATAAAAATTGGATTCAGTCTGGAAAAAAGTTTATTGAGGTTGCAAGCCAAAAAACTTTTTCAGATATAGGACTAGAATATGCTCTGGAAACTAAGAAAGTATTAGGTAAAACTTTAATGGGAACTATTCAAAAAGAGGGAACTATTGCAGCGCTAGATTTTTGTAATGTGCAAGCGATGCCCTTAACAGATAGCATGGCATTGAAATACAATGCAACGATAAAACGTGTTTCTGACAAAAATAGAAATCCAAAAAATAAAGCAAATGCAGAAGAACTAAAATATATAGCGAAGTTTAAAAAACAAATGGCTAATATGCAGGATATAAAACCAGTGATTGTGGAAAAAGGCAATACAGTACATTTTTATTATCCTATAGAAACAAATACAATGTGCTTACAATGTCATGGAAAAAACATTAAGCCAGAAGTAAGTAGAAGAGTTTTAAAATTGTATCCAAAAGATCTTGCTGTAAATTATAACGAAAGTGAAGTGAGAGGAATGTGGAGCATAACGTTTAACAAAAAAATAAAATGACAAAAAAAGAATACATTATTACAGGAATTGGGATAATTGTGGGATTGATCGCTGGATACTTATATTATGCTGAAATAGGTTGTGTTAGCGGCACTTGTGCAATAACCTCAAAACCTATAAATAGTACACTTTATGGTGGCTTAATGGGTGGTTTATTATTTAATTTATTTGTATCTACGAAAAAAAAGAAAGAAAAGCTATAATTACAATTACTTTTAAGAGTTAAAAAAGCGAAAACTACATTAGTGCAGAAAATTATAATAGTATTAAAAATAGTTTGCAATTCTATAACATCCACACAAACTAAGATTCTGTTAATATAAATTAAAAACAAATTACGTTGTTGTATTTTTGCGTAAAAATAAAATTATGTCAGCATTTCTAAAAAAATATGGTCTCTTTTTAGGCGGTTTTGTTGTTTTCTCTGCAATTGTTTTATCATTATTTTATTCGGCTTTAAAGCCAAAAAAGACATTGCCAATATTTAATCCTGCTGATGTAAATCCAGAATTAGTAGATAGCACGGTTCAATATAAAAGTAAGTATCATACCATCACTGATTTTTCGTTTACTAATCAAAACGGGAAAACCATCACTCAAAAAGATTACGAAGGTAAGATATATGTGGCTGATTTTTTCTTTACCACTTGTGTTACCATTTGCCCAAAAATGACTGCCAATTTATCTGAAATTCAAACGGCTTTCGCCAATAATCCAAAAGTAAAATTACTTTCTCACACCGTTTTTCCTGATACGGATACTGTTCCTGTTTTAAAGGCTTACGCCAAAGAGCATAATGTTGATGATGCCAAATGGAATTTAGTGACTGGAGATAAAAAAGAAATTTATGCGATGGCTCGGAAATCCTATTTGGCCGTTAAATTAGGCAAACCCGAAGAATTATATGATATGGTGCATACCGAAAATTTTGTTTTAGTTGATGCCAAAAAAAGAGTTCGAGGTTTTTATGATGGAACAAATAAAGAAGATATACAACGCTTGATTGCCGATATTACTTTCTTGAGTAATGAATAAGAAATTAGCTTTTGTAATAAAATTAAATTCTATCAAATTAATTACCAATGATGAGTTGTAATATCAAAAACAATTATCGATTTAGCCACTTATATCTTCTAATTATTGAACTACTAAATTGTAACAAACCTCTGTGAATTTTGTAAAATAAATAAAGAGCACATAATATTTAGAAACTGCTCTATTTTACATAAAATAGTTGGTACGTAAATTTCCATATTTAGCAAATTTTCTAAAGTAAATATAATTTGATATTATAAAATAGTGATTATCATTTTATAGTAATTATGAAAAATACAAGATAAAAGACAAGCTAAACCGCATCGATATAAAGTGTTTGTAGAAAAATATAGTAATACGCATCCTACTATAGTAGCAGGATATACATCAAAAAAAATTGTGTAAACCTGTTTTTACATTAAAAATACGAAACGTTGTTTTTATAAATAGAACAAACGCCTCTTTTCTCAAATTAATTAAGTAAAGTATAGATCAACAATATATTAAATTTTCATCCTTATTTTTACAAGGAATAACGGCTTATTTTAAATCTTCTTTAAGTTTAAAATTATAATTTTTAGCAAAGTAAACTCTTAAAACTGCTTTTTTGTTCTCGAAAACTTAACTATAATGACCAAATAGTCAATAGGTTTTTAAATATTGTTATCTTATCTAAAATTATGGTATGTCGAATTGTGAAAGAAAATAATATCAAGATAGATTAACGTTTGCATCCAATAACCATTTAAATTTTAAATTATGATTAAAAGAAATCTGAACATTTTAGTAATAGCTATTGGAATTACTATTTTCGGCTTTTTAATGGATAGCGATGTAAAAGAACCAATTACAATTATGCGATTCATAGAATTTTTTGCCATGATTGGAATAATTTTTATCATCTCATTCGTAATTAGTAATTTATTCCGTTTTACAAAAAATAGAATTAATTTATTACGAAGCTAAATCGGTTGTTTAAAACACATATTTAAATATAATAAAGATCGATTTTGAAATGCAATTTAAAGTGTTTGTAACTATTCAGCCTATTCTAAAAAATACATAGTTATGAACAATTCTGGCCGTTATTTTTGGAAAAACAGCTAATTTTTAAACTTTTGTTGATTAATAATTAACAACAATCGTGTTTATATTGTTCACTTATCATTTGAGTTAGTTTCCTTTGTATTAAACCGATAGACATTGAACGCTGATAAAAAACGTATTGCTCAACTAGAGGCCAAAGTTATCCGATTGGAAGCGTTAATTGAAAAATTATTTGATAAAATCGATGATCTAACTCTTGGAAAAAACAGTCGTAATAGTTCAATTTCACCATCAAAAGATGAAAATAGACCCTTAAAAAGTAAAAGTCTTCGGCAAAGCCAAGGTAAAAATGTCGGTGGACAATTAGAACACTAGGGCACTACTTGAGAAATGACAACAGCCCCAGATATCATTGTTGAACATGCGCCAGAATTTTGCAATCATTGTGGCGATGATTTGTCTAATCAACCAGCCACATTTATTCAACGTAGACAAGTTGTTGACATCCCTGCAATTACCCCCGAATTTACAGAACATCGTATTTTTCAAAAAACGTGTTCTTGTGGTCATCATTTGAAAGCTGTATTTCCTAGTGGAGTGAAGACTTCTATAAGTTATGGTTCTAATATTCAAGCCACAATTGCTTATATGCATACTAGACAATACTTACCTTTTGAGAGAATGAGTGAGTTTTTCAGCTATGTTTGCAATTTAATAATAGCACAAAGTACTCTTTGTTCATTACTCGATGGCTTTGCTAAAAAAGCGCAACCAGCCTATGAATTGATTGCTCAAAAAGTAGAAAATGGAAAAGTAATTGGGGGTGACGAAACAGGTGCAAAAGTTAATGGCAAAAAGGGATGGTTCTGGACTTTTCAAGGGCAAGCTGCCACTTACATTACATATTAAAACAATAGAGGAACTGCTACTATAAACCAAAACTTCCCAAACGGCTTTGCAAACTCAATATTAGTTCACGATTGCTGGCCAAGTTATTTTCAGGTAAAATGTAAAACACATCAAATATGCATACCTGATTTGGTTCGGGAACTTATCTTTTTTGAAGAACGGTATGAATAGCAATGGCAATAAATTTTAAGGATTTACTATACAAAGGAATCAAACTTAAAAGGAATCTATCATCAAGTCAATATCTCAATCCAATTGCAGAAAGGGACAAAATCCTTGAAGAATTATCTGCTTTATTATTAACTTGCGTTTCCAAAAACCGGAAGGATCTTTGTGCATTTCATAAAAGGATGCAAAAGTATAAAGAATATATCTTTACTTTTTTATTCTACGACCAAGTACCTCCTGACAACAATGCTTCGGAACGAGCAATCCGTAATGTAAAAGTAAAACAAAAGATATCAGGATAATTTAAAACCGAAAACGGTTCGCAGTTCTATGCAGTCATTCGATCGGTCACAGATACGTGCATAAAAAATGGTCAAAATGTTTTGGCTGCATTCAAAACAATAGCTAATTTGCAGCCTGAATAGTTACAATTTAAATAGTATTGGATTACATTTATTTTTATTTTCATTTAAAAATAGAAACTTTCACTTATTGCTTTTTTTAGCATATAAATATGATAGCAATCATATCAAATCATTTAAAATTATGTACTTTTGCAATCTTAATTCAATCTAAATAAGCTTTGCAAACAACGATACATTCTCTCAAGAAAGGCGAACAAGGTATTATAAAAGACTTTGACATCGACGTCGTTCCATTAAAACTATTAGAAATGGGTTGCTTGCCTGGCAATACCGTTGAATTACTCCAAATTGCGCCTTTTGGAGATCCATTATTTTTAAATATCAACGGTTCTCACGTAGCAATTAGAGTGGAAACTGCAAAGCAAATTGAAGTTGATATCATAAAACTCAACTTATGGTAAGTAAACAAAACATTAATATTGCCCTTATTGGCAATCCAAATACAGGAAAAACTTCTGTTTTTAATCAACTCACAGGCTTAAATCAGCAAGTAGGGAATTATCCTGGAATTACTGTTGAGAAAAAAATTGGGTTTTGTAAATTACCCAATAATATAAAAGCTAATATTCTAGATTTACCAGGAACTTATAGTTTAAACGCCAGTTCTATTGATGAAAATGTTGTCATTGAACTTCTACTTAATAAAAACGATAAGTTATATCCCGATGTTGCTTTAGTAGTCACAGATGTGGAAAATTTTAAAAGAAATTTACTGCTTTTTACACAAATAAAAGATTTAGAAATTCCAACAATCTTAGTCATTAATATGGCTGATAGAATGAAATTCAAAGGGATTTCACTCGACATCCCCTATCTTGAGGAACACCTAAAAACGAAAATTGCACTTATTAGTTCAAGAAAAGGATTTGGAATCCAAGAATTAAAGGAAATGATTATAACTTACAGAACACTTTCAACAGATCCTTGTTTGAACTCTTCAGTTATTGATCCTGAATATTTTGATAATTTGCGCAAAGCGTTTCCCAATCAATTGTTGTACAAATTATGGTTAGTGATCACTCAAGATGTTAATTTCTTGAATTTAGATCGAAATGAAATTAGAAGTTCTTTCACAAAATCGCATTCAGATCTAAAGCGTTTGCAACAAAAAGAAACCATCAAAAGATACCAATTTATAAACGATGTCTTAAAAAAAGGTTTGAAAGTTGATACTTCAATTGCTAAAGATTATCGCAGCAAACTAGATCGTGTGCTTACGCACAAGGTTTGGGGATATGTAATTTTCTTTTTGATATTATTTGTTATTTTTCAGTCCATATTTGAATGGTCGACCATACCAATGGATTTTATCGATGCTAGTTTTGCCTCATTGAGCGCTTATGCAGCTTCGGCTTTACCTGCTGGCGTTTTGACCGATTTGATTTCTCAAGGAATTATACCAGGAATTGGGGGAATTTTGATCTTTATACCACAAATTGCTTTCCTATTTCTGTTTATTTCAATCTTAGAAGAAAGCGGTTATATGAGCCGAGTGGTTTTTTTAATGGATAAAATCATGAGGAAATTTGGTTTGTCAGGTAAAAGTGTAGTGCCACTTATTTCAGGAACTGCTTGTGCGATTCCTGCTATTATGGCAACGCGAAATATAGAAAACTGGAAAGAAAGATTAATAACCATTTTAGTCACTCCCTTTACAACATGTTCAGCACGATTACCTGTTTATGCTATTATTATTGGATTAGTAATTCCAGATGATCACATTTTTGGATTCTTGAATCTGCAGGGATTAACTTTAATGTTGCTTTATCTTTTAGGTTTTGCAGCTGCAATATCCTCGGCTTACGTTTTAAATAAGATTTTAAAAATAAAAAGTAAAACCTATTTTGTCGTTGAAATGCCCAATTATAAATTACCCCTTTTCAAAAATGTGGGAATTAATGTAGTGGAGAAAACAAAAGCATTTGTTTTTGGTGCAGGCAAAATAATTTTGGCGATTTCTATTATTTTGTGGTTTTTAGCTTCATACGGACCAGGAAAAGATTTTAACAATGCGGAACAAATTATTACTGAAAAAAACATTAGCACGCCTTTAAACCCAGACGAATTTGAAAATGCAGTCGCTTCGCAAAAGCTAGAAAATTCATATATAGGAATTATGGGTAAAACTATTGAACCCGCTATTTCACCGTTAGGCTATGATTGGAAAATAGGAATTGCAATTATCAGTTCGTTTGCTGCTAGAGAGGTTTTTGTTGGAACTTTAGCTACTATTTACAGCGTGGGTGGAAGCGATAATGAAGGTACTATTAAGAATAAAATGGCTGCAGAAATCAATCCGGCAACGGGACAAAAAGTGTTTAATTTTGCCTCAGGAATATCATTGTTATTGTTTTATGCATTTGCTTTGCAATGCGCTAGTACCCTCGCCATCACCAAAAAAGAAACTAATTCATGGAAATGGCCACTTGGCCAATTAATTCTGATGTCTGGATTTGCCTATGTAGTTGCGCTACTTGCTTACCAAATCCTGAAATAATCCCAGCTTTACTTTGTCATCACTTTCAACAAAAGTTAAAAGTTATTTTTTTATTATTTTTAATTTGTCTAAATAAGATTTGCGATTTACCTTTGTTGCGCAGAATTAATCCAATTAAACATAAGATGAGAAATAGTATAATTGCAGCTTCACTTTTAGTAATGTCCGTTTCATTTGCGCAGCAACAATACAAACCAGTTTTTGACAGCATTGATACTTCTAAACAAGCTTCTGTTGATTTAGAGACAGTTATTATAACTCCATTTAAACAAAGTCCTGAAAGACAACCCGCTGTAAAAGGAAACGTACTATTTGTTGGGAAAAAGAATGAAGTATTAAAGCTGTCAGCTATAACTGCCAATTTAACAACTAATAATGCACGTGAAGTTTTTTCAAGAGTTCCTGGCGTCAACGTTTGGGAAAATGATGGCTCTGGAATCCAAATCAATATTGGTGTTCGAGGATTAAGTCCTAATAGAAGCTGGGAATTAAACACAAGACAAAATGGTTACGACATTTCATCAGATGTTTTTGGATACCCAGAAGCCTATTACAATCCACCATTAGAAGCAGTTGAAAATATCGAATTACTTCGCGGTGGTGCATCTTTGCAATTTGGACCGCAATTTGGAGGAATGTTAAACTATGTTTTAAAAAGAGAACAAAAAAGGAAATTCACTTTTGAAACTCAAAACACAGTTGGAAGTTATAATTTGATGAGTAGCTATAATGCCATTGGAGGAAAAATTAATAAATTCTCTTATTATGCGTATAACCATTCTAGAAGCGGCGACGCTTGGAGAGAAAATAGCAAGTACAAAGTTCGTAATTCACATTTGTTTTTAGAATATTCTTTTACAGAAGACACAAAATTATCAGCCGAATATACTAATATGGATTACTCGATGCAGCAAGCTGGAGGCTTGACTGATCAACAGTTCAGAGGTAATTCAAGACAGTCCTCAAGAGAAAGAAACTGGTTTGGCGCACCATGGAACTTATTTTCAGTAAATTTCGATACAAAAATTTCTAATTCTTTAAAATCAAATACAAAACTTTTTGGTTTAGTAGGCGAGCGTAACAGTGTAGGCTTCCTTGGAACACCAAACGTATCAGACGCTATAAATCCATCAACTAATGAGTATTCTAACAGAAGAGTTGACAGAGATTTTTACAAAAATTTTGGAATTGAAAACAGAAACACTTACAGTTATGCGATTGGCACACGCCAAAATACTTTAGCATTCGGAGTTAGAATGTATAAAGCTGAAACACGCCGTCAACAAGAAGGTCGCGGTACAACAGGTTCTAATTTCGATTTAACCACTCTTGAAAGATATCCTAGAGACTTGTATTTTAATACTGAAAACGTTGCTTTTTTTGCTGAAAACAACTTTAAAGTAACGGAAAATTTTAGTGTTGTTCCTGGTGTTCGATATGAATATATTACTTCATCTGGAGATGGGCGATTTGGCGTAAGATCAGGCGCTGATATCCCTTTTCAAAATAAAAAAATTACTCGCAACAAACCGCTATTTGGTCTTGGGATGGAATATAAATTAGGTTCAACCAATATGTACGGTAATATTACACAAGCATTTAGACCAGTTTTGTTCTCTGATATCACACCACCGGCAGTTACTGATGTTGTTGATCCTAATTTAAAAGATGCAAGTGGATACAACGCTGATTTAGGATATAGAGGAACGGTAAAAGGGTTCTTAAATTTCGATTTTAGTGTGTTTTATTTGAGTTACAATAATAGAATAGGTGGCGTGAGACAATTTGTAAATAACAACCCTACTCAAGGCACATTTTTATTTAGAACCAACTTAGGAGAAACGGTAAATAAAGGAATAGAAGGTTTTGTCAATATGAACGTTACTAAATTTTTTGGTGTGGATAATGCCTTTGGAAATATTGATGTTTTTGCAACCACTAGTTTTATTGATTCAAGATATACTGATTTTAAAATTAGTTCAGCGACAGGAGCCGCACCTAACACTGTTATAACAGAAACCAATCTTAATAGCAATCGTGTTGAAAATGCACCACGGTACATTCATAATTTTGGAATCAGCTGGAGTAAAACACAATTTTCAGCAACATTACAATATAAAACATCTGGTAAAATTTTTACTGACGCCAATAACACAACTGCGCCTTCAGCAAATGGTGTAACGGGATTATTAGACGGTTACAAAGTGATGGATTTGTCAGCTGAATATAAATTTTTCAAGAATTACAATATTAGATCTGGTATAAATAATTTAACAAATGAAGATTATGCAACCCGAAGAGCAGGCGGATATCCTGGACCAGGAATTCTGCCAGGCGAAGGACGAACTTTCTTTATCTCTATTGGAGCAAAATTGTAATTAGTAAACTATTAAATATTAATTAAGTAAAAAAGGAGTGGAATAAGTGTTTATTCCACTCCTTTTTAAATACTCATTTCTATTTCTAACAGCCGCTACTAATCAAATATTATATTTAATTGAGATTATTTAAAGAAAAATTTAATGGCTTTTGCGAAAGCAAAAAAACAGCTATTAATTAGAAAAATAATCCTAAATTTTGTTATTACTTTAACTGTTTAAAACAATATGTACCAATTGCTTTTCTTAATTTTACACTATGGATATTCAAGAAGTTATCGCTTATATTTTACTTGGAATTGCACTTGCCTTTCTTATAAAAAAATTCTTGTTTAAAAGAAAAAAATCTGGCAAAGACTGCGGCACAGATGACTGTGGTTGCCATTAACCTAGGGCTACATCGAGCATCATCATTATAATAAAACCACCAATAAATCCTAAGGTAGCGATATCAGTATTTTTGTCTTGTTGCGTTTCTGGAATTACTTCTTCTACAACCACAAAGATCATAGCACCTGCAGCAAAAGCCAGAGCATAAGGTAAAATAGGCGTAAAAAATGTCACTGCAAAAGCTCCTAAAACAGCAGCAATAGGTTCCACAATTGCTGATGATTGTCCGTACATAAAGCTTTTCCATCTACTCATTCCCATTCTTCTTAGCGGCATGGCTACAGCGATTCCTTCAGGAAAATTTTGAATGCCAATTCCAATAGCTAAAGTAACGGCGGCAGCTATTGAAGCCTCAGGCACACCAGCGGCTACCCCACCAAAAAGTACACCAACAGCTAAACCTTCCGGAATATTGTGAAGTGTAATTGCAGACACTAATAACGTGGTACGTTGCCATGGCGATTTAATTCCTTCACTCACTTTAAAATTTATATGAATGTGAGGCAATACTTTATCAATCCCAAAAATGAAAAGTGCGCCCAGAAAAAAACCAATTGCAGCAGGCATAACTTTAGCAAATCCTTCACCGCCTGTCATTTCTATGGCTGGAGCCAATAAACTCCAAAAACTGGCTGCAACCATAACGCCACCAGTAAAACCGAGCATTCCGTCAAGAGCCGTTCTATTCATTGTTTTAAATAGAAATACAAATGAAGCACCAAGAGCAGTTAGAAACCAAGTAAACAAACTCGCATATAAAGCAGCTAAAATGGGATCAATACTCGTGAAATAATCTACTATATTTTGAAACATAACTATTGGATATAAATATTACTAGCTATTTTATTTGAAATCATAATTTCCTTAACTCCAACCTGAATTCTAAAGGAATTGTCAAAACTTTCCTTTTCAATAATTTCGATTAACGAACCTAAAGCAATTTCTTGTTTGTCTAAATATTTTAAAAAATCAGAAGAGGTGTCCTTTACACCTACGCAAATTCCAGATTGATTTTTTTGTAGTTCAGATAGCAATCGCTTTTCAATTTTAATGATCCTTCCATTTGCATCAGGAATGGGATCACCGTGTGGATCTTCGGTGGGATTACCTAGAAAATCATCTAGTTTATTGATCAATTTCTCTGATTTTATATGCTCCAATTGTTCGGCAATATCATGAACCTCATCCCACGAAAAATCGAGTTTCTCTACTAGAAAACATTCCCAGAGACGGTGTTTTCTAACAATCATTTTAGCGGCTAATTTTCCCGTTTCTGTCAAAGAAACGCCTTGATATTTTATATAATTGATCAGATCTTTTTCAGCTAGTTTTTTAAGCATATCAGTAACTGATGATGCTTTAGTTTCCATTTTTTCAGCGATCGCATTAGTGCTGACTGCACTTTCTGAAAATACTGTAAGATGATAAATGGTTTTGAGATAATTTTCTTCTGAATAAGTCATTTGATTTATGATATTTGATTAAAAAAATTTTATTTCTGTTAAAACTCATTCATGAACCTCTTTTAATGATTTACCCATCTTTACCAATTTACCGCAAATATAAATATGTTTTTTTGTTTTATCAAATATGTTTTTAGATTTGTCTAAATTTAAAAATTATACAACTCTAAATATTAAATCTTGAAAAATATAATATTACTTATTACCTTGTCATGCAGTGCTTTTATGAATGGTCAAACAACTATTACAGGCACTATTTCTGCTGGTGGAATGCCCTTATCACAAGCTAATGTAGTTGTTCATACTTTGAAAAAAGCAACAACAGCTGATTCAGAAGGGAATTACTCTATTGCAAATGTGTCACTGGAAAGCTATGAAATGACGGTTTCGTAAACTGATTTTAAATCACAAACCAGGAAATTTACGGTAAATGATAGCACTGATGTTTATTTGAATTTCGATTTAAAAGAAGAAAATACTTTAGACGAACAGGATCACGTGAAGTAATAGTTTTAGAAGAATTAAAACCAGAACGCTCCTTTAAAGAAAATATATGTTCAAAACGGAAATTCAATTGCGATAGAAACTACCGCTTGGTATACTCGTTTTAGCAATTCTATACTCCCTGATTACGATACTAATCCAAATCAAATTATTTATACAAACTTAGATGGTCATGCGGTAACTAAAGGAATCAGTTCTAATGTTGACTTAGTTTTCACTAATGGTTTAAAATTTATTGTAGGAGCAACTTATATGGATGTGTCGAAAACAGAAAAAGATATTAAGACAAATCAAATCCTGACTGAAAAATTCTCAGGAACATGGGCCATATCCTATCGCATTAATAAATTATTTTTAGATTTAGATTACACTGGAAACTTATACGGACCTATGCGTTTGCCGTTATTAGGTGCTTTAGATCCAAGAAATGAATATTCTTCACCATGGAGCATTCAAAACATCAAATTTACGTTTAACAAAATCAAGAAAATCGAAATTTATGCTGGCGTGAAAAACCTATTAAACTAGACACCCAATAAAGGAAATCTATTTATTATTGCAAGAGCAAACGATCCTTTTGACAAAAATGTGAAATATGATGGTAGCGGAAATGTTCAGGCCACTGCTGATAATCCTTATGCGCTATCATTTGATCCTAGTTATGTTTATGGACCAAATCAAAGTATTAGAACTTTTTTAGGTTTGCGTTACACGCTTAAATAATGAAAAAAGCAGTTTATATATTATTATTAATTCTTTGGGCAATGCCATCAGGTTTTGCCCAACTGAAATTAAACACTTTTGAAGAAGTAGAGCAACTATCAAAAGTAAATCCTAAACCTATTGTTATATTTACACATACTAATTGGTGTGCATATTGCACATTAATGGAAAACACAACATTTAAGGATCCTAAAATTATAGCAACTCTAAATGAATATTTTTACTTTATCTCATTTGATGCCGAAACAAAAACAGATATTTTTTTTAACAATACTACTTTTAAATTTCAACCTACAGGAACTAATATTGGCATTCATCAATTAGCAACCGCATTAGCCACCATTGACAACCAAGTTGTTTATCCCAGTTTGGCAATTTTAGATAGAGAAAATGCTATTGTTTTTCAACAACACTCTGCGCTTAAAGCTAATAAATTCTTTGTTATCATTGACAAATTGAAATAATCGATGCTAGATTTAATTAAAAGTTTATAGTTATTATTTTTCTTATATTCATCAACAATTGTTAATAAATTTATGAAATGATTAGTGTTTTAGTTGTTTATGATAAACAATTTTTAATTTCAATAACTGATTTATACATATTTAAACCCTGATAAGACCTAAAGGAGCTAAGTCTTAAACTATAATAAGTTGATTATTAATACTAAAACACATAAAAATCAAACTAAACAGCGGTTAAAATTTTACAAAGAGCAACTCTATCGTTTTCGAAACCCCGTACTTTTATAAAAAAAATTATAATTATGACAACAAAGAAAATTTTATCGTCTGCAATTTTAGCAATTGCGTTATTTACAGGAATCAATTCATCGGCACAAAACGTAGTAGAGGTAGCAGTGGGTTCTCCAGATCACACCACACTTGTGGCTGCGGTAAAAGCTGCCGGTTTAGTAGAAACATTATCAGGGGCAGGACCATTTACAGTTTTTGCACCTACAAATGCGGCCTTTGATAAATTACCGAAGGGAACTGTCGAAAGTTTATTAGAGCCAGCAAACATCAAAATGCTACAAGGCATTTTAACGTATCACGTAGTTGCTGGTAAAATTGATAGTAAAGCAGTTGTTGCCGCTATCAAAGCTGGTAAAGGAAAAGCTGTTTTGACAACAGTCCAAGGCGGAAAAATTACTGCTTCACTAAAAGGAAAAGATGTAGTTATTACTGATGAAAAAGGCGGAATGGCAACAGTAACTGCAGTAGATCTAGATGCTACTAATGGAGTAATCCACGTAGTTGATACGGTTTTAATGCACAAATAGTAATTGTTTTTGAATAAATTGTTTTAAACCACGCTTTCGCGTGGTTTTTTTGATTATAATCATTTTCAAAAATTTATATTTGTAATGTGAAACATTATAATTACATTTTTACCGGCTCAGGATTATCAGCATTGATGACTGTTTACAAAATGATTCAATCTGGTTCATTTAGCGATCAATCTATTTTGCTAATTGATGAAAACACAAAAAAAGAAAATGATAGAACCTGGTGCTTCTGGCAAACAACTGATTCTATTTGGGAAAAAAGCATTTCTAAAAAATGGGATTTAGCCTTATTTGCCAATGCTGAATTTAGTAGAGACTTAATTTTAAAACCTTACCATTACAATATGGTTAAAGGATTGGATTTTTACAATCAGGTTTTTGAATTAATTGCCAAACAAACTAATATAACTTTTTTAAACGAAAAAGTAACTGATATAAATGAGTTAGAAATTCATGTATTTGTAGCAACTCCATCAGAAAATTTTACTTGTGATAAAGTTTTAAATAGCATTTACAGAAAATCAGAAGTAGAAAATCAAAATAAATATCCGCTTTTACAACAGCATTTTATAGGTTGGTTTATAAAAACTAAAGAAGCGGTTTTCAATCCAGAGCAAGTTACATTTATGGATTTTTCAGTAGAGCAAAGGGGTAATACACGTTTTATGTATGTTTTACCTACTTCAAAAACGGAAGCATTATTAGAATATACATTGTTCTCAGCTGATTTATTACAAAAAGAGGAATATGAAAATGAAATTACCAAATACATTCAAAAACTTGGGATTACTGATTTCGAAATTGTAGACAAAGAATCAGGAAGCATACCTATGACTTGCTTTCCTTTTTGGGAAAAAAATACTCAAAAGGTATTAAATATTGGAACATCTGGCGGATGGACTAAAGCCAGCACAGGATATACATTTAAAAACTCTGACAAGAAATCAACAGAATTAGTGGCATTTTTGCAAAAAGAAACCGACTTCAAAAAATTTCATAAAAAAACAAAATTCTGGTTCTATGATCTGCTTCTTTTAGATGTTTTAGATCGTAAAAATGAATTAGGTGCTCCCATCTTTTCTGCATTATTTAAGCAAGGAAATCCGGATTTAATTTTTAAGTTTTTAGATGAAGAAACATCATATTGGGAAGATCTACAAGTAATAATGAAATGTCCTAAAACTCCATTTACAATATCGATTTTTAATTCTTTTAAAAGAATAATTAAATCACAATGAAACAATAACAAAACTTTATAATACAAATTATAGAGTTCTTTTTAAACTTCGTAACTTTGCTAGATTAAACTAATATTTAAAATAAAACGATATGTATCCAGAAGAAATGGTAAAACCAATGCAGGCAGAATTAACGTCAGCAGGTTTTCAAGATTTACATACTGCTGAGGCCGTTGATAATGCAATAAAAGCCGAAGGAACAACATTAGTGATTGTGAATTCTGTTTGTGGTTGCGCAGCTAGAAACGCACGTCCAGGAGCTAAAATGAGTTTAGAAGGTGCTAAAAAACCGGATCATTTAATTACCGTTTTTGCCGGTGTTGATAAAGATGCAGTTGATGCAGCAAGACAACACATGTTCCCTTTTCCTCCTTCATCGCCAGCTATGGCTTTGTTCAAAAACGGAGAATTAGTACACATGTTAGAGCGTCATCATATTGAAGGTCGCCCAGCTGAAATGATTGCAGAGAATTTGAAAGACGCTTTCAACGAGTATTGTTAGAAGTTATTTTTAGAAAATTTTTAACCCTTTTAGAGTTCAAAACTCTGAAAGGGTTTTTTTAATTAAAAATACTTTTCTTGTAGTAAAAAAACATCTAATTATTGTAAACATGAATTAAAATTATTTTTAGTTATCGGACTTTTAGCTTGACATCATAATCGCAAAAAAAGTTTTACAATACTGGTTACGTAAAAACAAAAAACAAGTCTCCGATACATTTCAAAATGATAATTGAAAACTTTATATTATTGTTCTATTCTTATTTAAATAATGAATAAATTAGTATCATTTTCTACTTTCAAATTTTGAAATAATCCCCTATTTATGCCAACCGACGAATTACGATAAAAACATCTAATTAGCACCGCTACTTCATTGAATTTTCAAGTTTCTTTTTTATTATAAGATTATCTTTGAAACATTAATAATCACTGTAATGAAACAAATTATCGCTGTAGATTTCTACTTTCAAAATTTAGCACACATTCCAATTATAGATGTGAGGTCGCCAGGAGAATTTGTCAAAGGCCACATTCCAAATGCTACTAATATTGAATTGTTTTCTGATGATGAACGAGCAGTGGTAGGAACTGCTTATAAAAAAGAGTCTAAAGAAAGGGCGTTTACAATTGGTTACGAATTTGTAAAACCCAAACTAAATGATTTTATAACCAAATCTGTTGTAATTGCTCCTAATAAAGAAGCGGTAATACAATGTTGGCGCGGAGGAATGAGAAGTAATGCTTTTGCAGATCATCTTATCGAAAATGGTTTTGAAAAGATTTATGTTATCGAAAAAGGATACAAAGCTTTTAGAAATTATGTGTTACAATTTTTTGAACAACCCGTTAATCTTAAAGTTTTAGGTGGATATACTGGTACTGGCAAGACAGAAATATTACATTTCTTAAAAGAGCGAGGGCAACAAGTTATAGACTTAGAAGGACTGGCTAATCATAGAGGTTCTGCCTTTGGAGGTATAGATCTTCCACCTCAGCCAACAACGGAGCAATTTGAAAATAATCTTTTTTCAATCATTCGAAATTTAAACCCCAACTTACCTACATGGATTGAGGATGAAAGCAGATTAATTGGGCAGGTATTAATTCCAGATGCACTGTATAATGCAATGAGAAATAGGACTGTATATTTTTTAGATGTTCCGCGTGAAGAAAGAGCAAAACTCCTTGTTCACATGTACGCAAATCTAAACCATGATAAATTAGCAATTGCCATTACCCGAATTACAAAAAGACTTGGATACGACAACGCCAAATTTGCTTTAGAAGCACTTGAAAATAAAAACTATTACAAGGTGGTAGAGATCGCGCTTCAATATTATGATAAAAGCTATTTAAAAGGATTACAAACCCGTCAGGAATCTACAATTCTTGAATTTAAAATCCCGGCTGTAACTCCTGAAGAAACAGCAGATTTTTTAATAAACTTAGTCAATTAAAAAAATGAATAAAGATATAAAATTAACGAGTTATAGCCACGGTGCAGGCTGCGGTTGCAAATTATCGCCAAAAGTTTTAACAACAATCCTAAAATCTAATGCCCCAAAGATTGAAGACAAGCATCTTTTAGTAGGCAACGATACCAGAGATGATGCTGCTGTGTATGATATTGGTAATGGAATAGGAATTATAAGTACAACTGATTTTTTCTTGCCTATAGTTGACGACCCTTTCACTTTTGGGCAGATTGCCGCAACTAATGCTTTAAGCGATGTGTATGCAATGGGAGGAAAACCAGTCATGGCCATAGCAATATTAGGATGGCCCATTGATAAATTAGCTCCTGAAGTTGCTGCCCAAGTGATGGAAGGCGGCCGACAGGCTTGTTTTGATGCAGGAATAATACTTGCGGGTGGTCACAGTATTGATAATCCAGAACCTATTTTTGGACTTGCTGTTACAGGGTCGGTTGTGATCTCTAATCTAAAGCGCAATGATAGGGCAAAGCCAGGAAGTATCATTTATTTAACTAAACCGCTAGGTGTTGGAATCTTATCTACCGCACAAAAAAAAGGCCTTTTGGAAAACGAGCATAAAAATATTGCTTCTAATTCGATGGTCATTTTAAATGATGTGGGATTGGAACTTTCAGAAATTAAAGAAATAACAGCTTTAACCGATGTAACTGGATTTGGACTTATGGGACATTTACTTGAAGTGTGTGAAGGAAGCAATGTATCTGCCATTATTAACTATAATAAAGTTCCTGTTTTTAAAGAAATTCTTAGCTATATTGATAAAAAATGTGTTCCTGGAGGAACGCTAAGAAACTGGGAAAGTTACGGTGACAAACTTCACATTGAAGATGAAAAACAACGATTTATCTTGTGTGATCCACAAACCAGTGGAGGACTATTAATTGCCGTTACAAAAGAGGCTGCTCACAAAGTAGAATCAATATTAAAAAGTAAAGGGCTTTATGCTGAACCAATAGGCGAATTGGTAGAAAAAGCAGAATTGTCAATATACATAAACGAATCATAATCTCAAAAGTAAATAAAAGGATGAAAAAGTGTTTGACAAAAAATCAAACGCAACTAATTTTAAATATTTATTTATAATTTTTTTCCGTACCAGCAATAATTAGTAAAAAATAAAAAAAAATAATTTTAAAAAGAGTATTTGTAACTTTAAATTTAAACTAAAACCTTGCTTATTTTTACTGACATAGATCAAAATTATAATTGCTTTTGGAGATAACAAGCAAAAAAAAATAATAGGCGGTCGATTATTTAAAGAAAATTTATTAGCTAAATAATAGAGAGCGTTAAATTGAAATCCCTTTCTCCTTCATTTCTAAAATTACATCTGAGGCGTTTTTAAATGTTGGAGTCTTTTCTACAATACTTGCTACCCTTTTTTTATTGAGTTTAAAGGTAATATCATTCTCGGTGGTAAATAACAATGCCGTTAAAAATGGATTATTCATATAGGGAGCTAATACCATAAATGCTTCATCCAGTGTATGAGTCGATTCTATTTCTTCGGTTTTGTACTTTGCGGTAAGGGAAAGCGCAAAAACATCATTGTCCAATAAAACGGGACGAACATAAATGTTTTTTAAATCAGTATCGCCAATTGTTTTGGCTAGAGTTAGTTTAGCATACGTTTTATTTTCTATGCTTTCTTTTACTTTTGACCAAAATTGAGCGAATATAGGTTGGTAGGACATGATTTTATTTTTTAATAAGATTGTTTCTAAAAAGGATTACAAAATTAGTATTTGTTGTTTTAACTCTGAGTTTTTAGTTAAAGATTATTTTAATGCATACTGTTTTAAAAAAAAGAGAACCCTTTAAGCTCTCTTATTCTATTATTTTCCAGTAAACACGGCTTTCCTCTTTTCTAAAAATGCTGTTGTTCCCTCTTTAAAATCATCAGTACCAAAACAATTTCCAAAAGCTTTTATCTCTGCTTGATAACCGTTTTTACCTTCTTTAAAGTTGGCATTTACTGCTTTTATAGCCTTACCAATTGCATAAGGAGAATTTTTAATAATTTTTTGAGCAATTCCATTACAAAACTCTAAAAGTTCAGCTTGTGGTACTATGTGATTTACAAGTCCACTTCTGTGCGCATCATCTGCGGTTATCATTCCTGCTGTCATGATCATTTCCATGGCACGTCCTTTCCCAACTAATTGAGGTAAACGCTGTGTTCCTCCATAACCTGGAATGACACCGAGCGAGACTTCTGGCACTCCCATTTTAGCATTATCAGAAGCAACTCTAAAATGACAAGCCATCGCTAATTCTAATCCACCTCCTAATGCAAAACCGTTTACGGCTGCAATTACAGGAGTTTTGAGATTTTCGATAAAATCAAATAATTTTTCTTGTCCTTCCGCGGCTAATTGTGCTCCTTCTTTAACTGAAAAATGTGCAAACTCAGAGATGTCAGCGCCTGCAACAAACGCTTTTTCGCCACTTCCAGTAAGGATTATTACTTGAACTTCATTATTTTTATTTAGTGTTTTAAAGGCTTTATGAAGTTCGTTTATCGTTGCAACATTCAAAGCATTCAGCTTACTTGGACGATTTATAGTGATGGTAGCTATATTGTTGTCAACTGAAATTAATATATTTTCGTATTTCATACTGATAAAATTAAGTATTAATTATAGGAAGCGAAACCGTAAATGTGGTTCCCACTCCTAGTTTAGTTTCAAAGGTAATTGTTCCTTTATAATTTTCGATGATGTTTTTTATAATTCCCAGTCCAAGTCCCATACCACTAGTTTTGGTAGTAAATTTTGGTTCAAAGATTCGTTCAGTATCGGTACGTTGAATTCCTATTCCGTTATCAGTAACAGTAATAAGCACATTATTATTTTCTTTTCTTATTCGCACTACTACTGACTTATATTCCTGTTGTTCAGGAATGGATTGAATGGCATTTTTTGCTAGATTGGTGATAATTCGGATGAGTTGCGTTCTATCAATGATCGAAATTATCTCTGGCAATTCACTTTTACATTCAATATATTCCTCATTAAATATATCCATTGCAAGTTCTACAACTTCAACTACGTTCAAAGTTTCATTTTGCTGCGCTGGCATTGAAGCAAAATTAGAAAATGCAGATGCAACGGCGCTCATTGTATCAATTTGTTGAATTAAAGTTTCAGAATAGTCGTTCATTTTTTGTTTTACATCTGGATCGCTGGGATCAAATTTACGCTGGAAACTTTGAACAGTTAATCGCATTGGCGTTAGTGGATTTTTGATCTCGTGCGCCACTTGTTTTGCCATTTCGCGCCAAGCTTCCTCACGCTCGCTTTGAGCTAATTTACTAGCACTTTTTTCTAATTCATCGACCATACCATTATATGAATTGATCAATAAATTAATCTCTTTACTACTAGCTTCTAAAACTATTTTTTCATTTTTTTGATTTATGTTGGTTTCCCTTAGTTTGTCAGAGATTGTTTTTAAGGACTTGGTAATATAAGAAGAAAGAAAATAGGCTAGAGCAAAGGCAACAATTAGCATAAAGGAATACACCTGCCCTAACCTGATTAGAAAATTTTTTAATTCATTTTCATAATATCCATCATCTTCTACATAAGGGAGATTCAAAATTCCTAAAGGTTTAAATTTATCATCTTTTATTTGGCTAAAAGCCGAACGATTCTTTTTACCATCAATTGTTTTAATATCTACATACCTCTTTTCAATAGAAGATCTTACCAGTTTTAAAATATATTTTGGAATAGGTGGCGCAACTTTATCAACAGAAAAAGATTCTTTAGATGATTTTAATAGCTTTCCATTTAAATTATAAATATTGATTTCAACGTTGTGAATGTGGGCCAATTCATGAATTTTATCTTTAAAAATAAGATCTAAATTTTCAGAAGTAAGTGGATAAGTTGTAGTTGCAAGAATATAATTTATGTGTTGCTTTATAGCATTTTCATTGCGTTCAAGTCGTTCTTGATGATATTCTTTTGCCTCATTTTTAAATTGAAAAATCGAAATAGAAGCAAGAATAATTGAAGCCATTAATATCAATACAATCATTGAAAGGAAAATCCTAATTCGTAATGAAAGTGTCGCTATTTTGAAACTGTTGATCATTTTTTTTAGTGCTCGGTGGTCAGTGGTCAGTGGTCAGTGGTCAGTGTTCGATAATTAGTAATCAGTGTTTGGTGGTGAACGTTCAAATTGTTATTTGTTTGATAATTAATCATCATTTATTTTAACACTAAATTTATTTGGATTAAGAACCATATAATTTATGATATTTCCTACTTTTTCATTTTATTTACTAAAAAAAGTAAATGTTTCTTCGGAAATATAGGTACAAGCACATGAAAATTCTAGCCAGGTATGTGCGTCTAAATTTTCAGCATCGTTATCAGCTAGTTTGCTATGAAAATGTTTTGGATAATCTCTTTTCAGTATGCTTTAGCAATATTGGCGCAGACATTTCTGGACGATCTTCTAACTTTATCTGTTAGAGAATATTTTTCCTCTCTTGGGAAAGATTTACTTAACTCAAAAATCTTCATCGCTAACGAAAATCCTTTTTGATACGCCAATAAATCTTGATATCTCATAATTATGTTTTTATTTTGCTGCTAACTGAATACCGAATACTGCTGACTGAACACTAAATACTGACCACTGATCACTTGACACTGACCACTATCTTCTCTCCCTTATTCTTTTATAAAACTTAAATCCAAGCATTATTAAAATTGAAAACGCAAATATTCCTGCTACACCATAAATCCAGTTTACAGCACTTTTTAAAATAACTAAAAAAACCACTGCAAACAGAATAATGGTAGCACCTTCATTCCACAATCGCATAAAATTAGTGGAATAATTTACTTGATCATTTTGTAATTGATTGAAAATTTGCTGGCATTTTCCATGATATAAATACAGCGCAAGTACAAAACCAAGTTTAACATGCATCCATGGCATTTGCAACCAAGCTTGACCCATATCTGTGAAAAACAACATCCAAAAAGCAAAAATACTTGCTAAAACTGCAGAGGGCCAAGTAATAATATACCATAAGCGATACGTCATGATCTTATATTGTTTCTGCAAAATTTCCTTTTCAGGGGAAGGTTTGTCTGCTGCTTCAATTTGATAAACAAATAATCGGACGATATAAAATAATCCTGCAAACCAAGTGATTACAAAGATTAGGTGAAGTGATTTTAAGTAATTGTAATATTCCATTTTATACTAAATCAGTTTTGTGGTCATTTCTTTTTTCAGAAAATAACCAGTGAGTATTGTTGAAAGCACATCAGCAATTGGAAATGCAATCCAGACTCCAAAAATACCTAAAAAATTTGGTAGTATTAACACCAGTGGAATCAGGAAAAATCCTTGTTTACTTAATGTTAATAACAATGCTTTTTTAGCTTTTCCAGCAGCTTGAAAATAAGCCGCACCTATAAGTTGGATAGCAATAATAGGCGAAGCTGCAAAAACCCAACGTAATGCTTGCGGTGTTTGCTCGATTATTAACGGATCAGTGGTGAAAATTGCAGCAATAGGTGTGGCAAAGATCAAAATTATTATAAAAATAAGAGTCGCTAAAATTGCTGCATATTTTATAGAAAGTGTAACAGTTTCTTTAACTCTGTCGTAATTTTCGGCACCGTAATTATAACCAGCAATAGGTAAGAATCCTTGTGTTATTCCTAAAATGGGAAACAATGCGAACATAAGCATCCTACTAATTATGCCATAAATAGCCACTGAATGTTCGCCTCCATACGTGTATAAAGTATGGTTTAGAATAATCGATAAAATAGCCACCACACCTTGTCTTGAAAAAGTGACAAAACTCAACTCAGAAATTTCTTTAACGATAGGGAATTGAAATTTAAAATGTTTTAGTTTAAGCTTTAATTCACTTTTAAAAACAAAAAACCAAAGTACAAATAGAAAACAAGTAAAATAAGATATAGCCGTTGCCATTGCAGCTCCGAACATACCTAAATTTAAATATTTAATAAAAAGGATATCTAAACCAATATTAAAAAAGGCGGGGATAATCATCGCCGCCATAGCAAATTTAGGTTTGCCTTCCGCACGGATAACATTGTTTCCCATCATACACAAAGCAAGAAAAGGAACACTAACAATTATAGGGAAGAAAAATTCCTTTGCTGGCTGCATTATAGCACCTTTTGCTCCAAATAATATCAGCATCTCATCGCTAAAAAGCAAGCCCAGTATTACAAATACAGATGCCAATAGAACGGTCATCATTATTTGGTTACCAAAAGTAATTAACGCTTTTTCTTTATCACCGCTTCCTAGTGCACGAGAAAGTACTGATCCACCGCCTACACCAATCGCCATTCCCAAAGACGAAATTAAAAAGGTAATGGGCAAAACTACTGTTACGGCGGCAATTGCTAAAGAACCAATCCACTGACCTACAAAAATAGTATCGATTAAAATATTAACCGACATAAATAAGATACCAATTGAAGCTGGAACTGCTTGTTTAAATAAGAGTTTTTTAATATCCTGAGTTCCTAACTCAGTAGCTGAAACAGCCATTTAGGCAGTTATAGTTTCAGCAGCCACTTTTACAGTCGAGGAAGCATTTGACCAGTTAGTAATCCAGTTACCAACGGTAGCACACCACTCATCACCATCATTTAAACATGGAATAGCTAAAAATTCTTCACCACCATTTTCTTTAAATTCGTGACCCGCTTCCATAGCAATTTCTTCTAATGTTTCTAAACAATCAGATACAAAAGCAGGTGTTACAACGGCAAGATTTTTAATTCCTTTTTTTGGCATTTTATTTACTTCCACGTCAGTGTACGGTGTTAACCATTTATCTCCCGCCAATCGCGATTGAAAAGTTTGACTATATTTTCCTTCTGGAATTCCTAGTAACTTAACAACTTGTTTAGTTGTTTCGTAACACTGGTGACGGTAACAAAACTCATGCGCTGGTGAAGGCGTGTTACAACAAGAACCATCTATTTTACAGTGTGATTTAGTTATATCTGTCTTACGAATATGACGCTCAGGAATACCATGATATGAAAATAATAAATGGTCATAATCAAAACCTTTTAAGTGACCCTTGATCGAGTCAGCAAGATTTTGTAGATAATCAGGTTTATTATAAAAAGCAGGAACAATTGTAAATTTCATCTCTGGGAAATACTTTTTACGGTGTTCTTCGGCTAGTTCTAAAATGGTTGTTGTAGAAGCCATAGCATGCTGCGGATATAAAGGAAATAGTAATACTTCATTCACACCTCTATCATGCAATTCTTGAAGTCCTGATAATAAAGACGGATTTCCATAACGCATCGCTAAGGAGACCGGAACATCAACAAGTTTCTGAACTTTCTCATGCATTCTTTTAGAAATCACTACAAGAGGCGAACCTTCATCCCACCATATTTTTGCGTAAGCAGCAGCTGATTTTTTTGGTCGAGTTTGAAGGATTATTCCACGAACAAGTAAAGCACGTAATAAAAATGGAACGTCAATTACATATTTGTCCATTAAAAATTCATCTAAATATGGCTTAACGTCCTTGGCTGTTGGACTTTCTGGAGAACCTAAATTAACTAATAATACACCTTTCATGTTATCTTATTTTTCGTTTTGCAAAAGTACTTAAAGTTACTTTCTGTACATTGGGATTAACTATTTTTTATTTATTGTCTAATATGCAAAAACAATGATTTATGGCATACTAGAATTTATTGCCATTAAATATTTTTTTGGCGTCGTTGCAAATTTCTTTTTGAAAGCCGCAATAAAATGACTTCCTGTACTATACCCTATTTTTAATCCCACTTCGTTTACATTGTAAGATCCGCTATCGAGTAACTTTCGAGCAACATCCATTTTATAATCAAATAGAAATCCGTAAACTGTATCTCCATATATTTGTTTGAAACCCATTTTAAGTTTCTTTAAATTCAATCCTATTTCATCTGCTAATTCCTGTAATCCTGGCGGCTCAGCCATATTAGCAATAATGATTTCTTTGGCTTTTTTAATTTTTAAGACATTTTCTTCATCTACTAAAAATGGACATTGTTCTGCATTAGGATCATCATTCCTATTAAAAAACAAACTTAATAATTCATAACCTTTTCCTTTGTAATAAAGATTTTTTATCGAGGGATTTAAGTTGTAATGAAACATTTGGTTTAAGACAATAGCCATCGATGGACTTATATCACTTTCGTTATAATATTTTTTGTCTTTGTTTTCCTTACTCAAAAACGGAATATATTCAGCGTCGTTAGTAAATAATCCGTGAAATTTCCTAACCGATACAAAAATGGATATTAACCATGACTTAGGGGCAATTTTAACATGTAAAGGCAATTCCTTCTCGGTGTTATAAAACAACAATGCCTTTTCTTCTTGAAGGTTCATGATGTAGTTACCTTGATTAAAAATGTAATTTGCACTACCTTTTAACCCAAAATGAAACTGTATCAAGCCTAATTGTACAGGACGCTTAAATTCAATAACTGTATCAGTATTGTTTTGAAAGCGAATTAAAATAAAATCATCGTCAATTTTTATTTCTTCCTTCATTTTTTATAATTTCTTAATGCAGCAATTTGAATTGTTTGTCATTTAAAATAATCGACTAATTTATTCAAAATTAATTCATTTTAATCGTTATCACTGATACTATATACAAATTTATAAAATCTTTAATGATTGTTAGCTTTTGTAAAAGTTTAGAAAAGGCAGAATTGGTCTTTTTGCTATAAGAACAAGTAAAGTAAAGTTATGAAATGACAATAGGAAGGATATTGACTTTTAACACACAAAAAATTAGAGGGCTTCAGTAATAGAATGTATAAATTAAGTATTTAGGGATATCTAATAAACGTTTCTTTTTCATACCTCTTATCTTTAGTATCAACCTCCATTTATTTTTTAATCAAATAGTTAGTCTATATTAAAAACTATTATTTTTAAATTTAGTTATGCTATAAAATTTATTTGTGCTATTATTAGTATGTAAATATAATAGATATAGCGCTTTTGACATTTTCAAATAGAAGGCTTAAATAAATATAATTTGAACTTGAAAGATTACCTACTAGAACTTCAAGCGATGTTTTTAATTATACATGAATTATAATTTAACCAACTTTATTTAGAATAAATCTATATAAAGCAGTAGTTTAACCATGGCTTTGCCATATATTTTGATAACACTTGCATAAAAAATAACCATTCTAATCAAAATATCGGTCAGCGATACAAAAAGCACTTACAGCGTTGTTTTATTAGAATAGATAGTAATAATTTTGTAGAACTTTTTTAAGGAAAGTATAATATGGAAAAATTCAATATGTCTAAGAACAGCAGCTTTTATGCTTTAGGACTAAGTTACAAAAAAGCAGACGCAACTATTAGAGGAAAATTTAGTTTAGACGCCAAAGCACAATCTATTTTATTGATACAAGCCGAAGCCGAAGGAATAGAATCATTAATTGTTACATCAACTTGTAATAGAACTGAAATTTATGGTTTTGCTAATCACCCTTATCAATTAATCAAATTACTCTGTGAGAATAGTAAAGGTTCTGTAGAAGAATTTCAAGAAGTAGCCTATATTTACAAAAATCAGGAAGCTATCAATCACATGTTTCACGTAGGAACTGGATTAGATAGTCAGATACTAGGTGACTTTGAAATCATTAGCCAAATTAAAAATGCATTCAATTTAAGTAAATCAAATGGTTTGATTAATACTTTTATGGATCGTTTAGTGAACTCGGTAATCCAAGCGAGTAAGAAAATAAAAACAGATACGGACATTTCTTCAGGTGCAACTTCTGTTTCATTTGCATCAGTTCAATATATAATTAAGAACGTTGCTGATATAGGTAATAAAAATATTTTACTTTTTGGTACTGGAAAAATAGGTCGAAATACTTGTGAAAATTTAGTTAAGCATACTAAGCATGAGCAAATCACTTTGATCAATAGAACTAAAGACAAAGCAGAAAAACTGGCTGAAAAATTAAATTTAGTTGTTAAAGATTATGCTGATTTGCAATTAGAGTTACAAAATGCTGATGTCTTAGTAGTAGCTACAGGAGCGCAAAATCCTACGGTTGATAAAGCGATTCTTAATCTAAAAAAGCCTTTGTTGATTTTAGATTTATCAGTTCCAAAAAACGTTAATGAAAATGTGACTGAAATAGAAGGAGTAACTCTTATACACATGGACTACTTGTCTCAAATGACGGATGAAACGTTAGAAAAAAGAAAAAGACAAATCCCCGCAGCAGAGGCCATCATTCAAGATATACAACAAGAATTTGGAGCTTGGACAAAAGGCCGAAAATTTGCACCCACTATTAATGCTTTAAAAGCAAAACTAAACGACATTAAAATGTCAGAGCTTGATTTTCAAAGTAGAAAAATTTTAAATTTCAACGAAGAACAAGCGGAAATTATTAGTAATAGAATCATTCAGAAAATAACAACCCATTTTGCAAACCATCTTAAAGATGAAAATACAATGGTTGATGAAAGTATTGAATGGATCGAAAAAGTTTTTAAAATTGAAGCAATGGTGCGATAAATATAGTTTTGATTCAATTCACTACAAATCTTATTTCATACAAAAACTTTATGCTTTTTATTTCAGACATAAGAACACATACTGTACTTTAGCCAATTGAAATTTAGGAATTTCCACTTATTTACTAATTTAATTCCAAAAGATCTATTTAATATTATTTCTTAAATTATTTAGCTCGTTAAATAATGTTGAAATAGCATTAAAAATTAATTTCCTGATTGCTAAAAAGTGCAATAAGTTTAAAAAATAATAATGGCAGAAAAAATTATACGCATTGGAACTCGTGACAGCGAACTTGCACTTTGGCAAGCGCACACAGTAGAAAAAAAGTTAAACGATTTAGGTTATAAAACTGAAATTACTGCTGTAAAATCACAAGGAGATATAATTCTGGATAAACCACTTTATGAATTAGGAATCACCGGAATTTTTACAAAAACATTAGATATTGCCATGATAAATGGCCAAGTTGATATTGCGGTTCATTCTATGAAAGATGTTCCTACCGCTCTACCTATAGGAATTGTACAAGCAGCGGTTTTAGAACGAGCAAACACACTAGATATTTTAGTTCATAAGGGTAATCTAGATTTCCTTGCAGGTTCAGGAGTTATTGCAACAGGTAGTTTGCGTAGACAAGCACAATGGCTCAATAAATATCCTAGTCATAATGTGGTCGATTTGCGTGGAAATGTAAACACTAGAATGCAAAAATTGCAGGATAGCACTTGGAGTGGAGCTGTTTTTGCGGCAGCGGGATTAGAAAGAATCAACTTAAAACCTTCTAACTATATCAATTTAGATTGGATGGTTCCAGCACCAGCGCAGGGAGCAATGGTTATTGTCGCTATGGCAAATGATCCGTTTTGTAGAGATGCTGTATCTGAATTAAATGATATAGAGACAGAAGTTTGCACACATATTGAAAGACAATTTTTAAAAACCTTAGAGGGCGGTTGTACCGCGCCAATAGGTGCTTTAGCATTATTTCAAGAAGATGAAATTCTTTTTAAAGGGGTTTTATTCTCCATTGATGGTAAAGAAAAATTAGAGATCAATAAAATAATTCCATTAGGTGATTGGAAAAAATTAGGATTTAAAGCAGCTCAAGAGATTTTAGAGAATGGAGGAGTTAAATTGATGGAAAGAATTCGTCAAGATTTGAAAAAATAATTTTAGATCGATATGAAGAAAGAATCAATTCTTAATTATCTCTATCGTTTTATTGATATTATAGTTTTACTATTTATAGTTTTTGATTTTGGATATGACTTACAGGATAATTATAACTCACCTCATATTATTGGATTAATTCTACTTTCCATTGGATTACTAGCCTTTAATTCTTTTAAATATTATAATTATACTTTCAAAAGTAATAAAAGAGTAGTTCTAATCAATATGATTATTCTATCTATTCTTTTAGTAACCTCAGCTATAATTGGGTTCATTAATAATACTTTGCCTTCTTATTATCTATTACAAAAAATTAAACCAGTTATAGAAGGTGGTTTAATTTTTTATTTCCTATTACGATTAATGGTTTTTGTACGTCATATCTATGATATTTACTTTAATCCAGCTATTGTATTTGTAGGTAGTTTTATGATTTTAGTTTTGATTGGAGCCTTTTTATTAATGTTGCCTAGTGCCACTACAGGTTCTATAACGTTTACAAATGCACTTTTTACATCTACTAGCGCCGTTTGTGTGACTGGTTTAACTGTCGTGGATACCGCTGTAGATTTTACTATTGTTGGTCAATCCATCATTATAGTTTTAATTCAGTTAGGCGGAATTGGAATTTTAACTTTCACATCATTTTTTGCGTTTTTCTTTAGAGGCAGTTCTTCGTTTAAGGAAGGTTTAAATACAAGAGATTTTATCGCTAATGACGGTTTAAGAGATGTTTTTAGAGCTGCTTTAAACGTGGTCATTTTTACGTTAGCAGTAGAGTTAGCTGGAGCATTATTTATTTATTTTTCTATTGTTGATAATCCTATTATCGAGCATAAATTTTATTTTTCAATATTCCACTCTGTATCCGCATTTTGTAATGCTGGATTTTCAATTCTCCCAGGAGGGATTTTAAATGAAACGGTGCGTTTTAATTATTATTTACAATGGATTCTTATGGTGATGATCATTCTTGGTGGTTTAGGTCATAATATAGTTTTCAATTTTTTTCAATATATAAAAATCTTCTTTTTTGAGTTGTTCGTTGAAAAAATTCTTCACAAGAAAGTAAGGATTATTACTTTAAACACTAAAATTGTACTATATACCACTTTATTTTTATTAGTAGGAGGCTCGATATTTCTTTACATTTCAGAATATAATAATACTTTACTGCAGCATGATACCGTATTTGGAAAAATAACAGCAGCGACTTTTAACGCAGTTTCCCCTAGAACTGCTGGATTTAGCGCAACTGACTATGCAGAAATGGGAGTTCCATCATTATTGTTTATTATTTTTTTGATGTGGATAGGTGGATCACCAGCTTCAACTGCAGGTGGAATAAAAACGAGTACTTTTGCACTAGCAACTTTAAATATTGTTGCGGTGGCAAGAGGAAAAAGCAGAATACAATTGTTTGGTAGAAGAATATCAGCAGATTCTACATCAAGAGCTTTTGCTATATTATCCATATCATTAATTACCATTGGTGTTTCTATTATGGCTGTTTTAATTTTTGAGCCTGAAGGAACGCCAATATTAACAGTAGTGTTTGAATGTTTTTCGGCTTACAGTACCGTTGGATCAAGTATAAATTACACCCCATCACTGTCAGAGCCGAGTAAATATGTAATTATTTTGACTATGTTTATCGGTCGTATAGGAATGCTTAACTTAATGGTGGGATTGTTACGTAGATTAAACCATCAGTTTTATGAATATCCGCGAGAAAATATATTAATCAACTAAACTTACACAATGAAAATAATCGTATTTGGTTTAGGAAATTTTGGTATGTCGTTAGCGATAAGTCTTACCGAAACAGGAAATGAAGTTATAGGTGTTGATAAAAATATCGAAAAAGTTAACTTAGTAAAAGATAAAATTTCACTTGCAATTGCAATGGATTCTACAAATGAATTGTCTTACGAGGCTTTGCCACTAAAAGATGCTGACAAAGTGGTCGTTGCCATCGGAGAAAATGAAGGCGCAGCAATAATTACCACCGCAATTATAAAGAAATTAAGCGATGTTAAAATAATAAGTAGAGCTTTATCTCCTATACATGATACGGTTTTAGAAGCTATGGGAATTTATAGCATAGTTCATCCTGAGCAAGAATCAGCGGATCGATTAACGAAACAAATTAATTTCAAATCTACTTTAGAAAATTATCAATTAGATGATAATTATACTATTTCTGAAGTAAAAGCTAAGCCTGAATTTTATGGTAAAACATTAGCTGAATTAGATACAATTGATAAATATCGTTTAACGCTAATCACTATAATTCGCAAGCGTGAAAAGAAAAATTTAATTGGAAAAAAGTCAGTTATAAAAGAAAGTATTGGTCGGCCTACGCCAAATACTATACTATTAGAGAACGACATTTTAGTGGTTTACGGATATAATAAAGACATAGAAACATATTGCTTAGGACAAGAAGAATACCAAATTAGACGTTAAAAATGATACAGATATTATCTACAAAGACACTTTCAAAGGAACAAAAGCAGCTTTTAGTAAATGCTAATTGCAATGTTATTGAAGTTGATTTTATTCAAACTAAAAGTCAGCCTTTTCAATTAAATGAAATCAATAATAATTTAATTTTCACTAGTCAAAACGCGGTTCAAAGCTTTCTATTAGATCCAAAATCGCAAGATTTAAAATCCAAGAATGTGTTTTGCGTGGGATTGAAAACTAAAATTATGCTTTCTGAAAGCGGATTTAATGTAATTGCTTACACAGGATATGCTGAAGATTTAGCCGAAATCATTACATTGATTTATGCCAGTGAAAGTTATACTTTCTTTAGTGGAAACTTAAGAAGAGAAACGTTGCCAAAAGCTTTGAAAGAAGCCAAAATAAAGTTTAATGAAATTCAGGTATATGAAACTACATTGACACCAGAGAAAATTAAAACCGCTGTTGATGCCATATTATTCTTTAGCCCTTCTGGTATCGAGAGTTACTTAAAGGAAAATAAAATTAAGAATGAAACTTGTTTTTGTATTGGAACCACAACATCTAGCGCATTAAACGGAATAACAAAAAATGTCATTGTGGCAACTCAACCTACAATCGAAGATGTGATTGAAGAAGTAATTGCAGAGTATAAATAAAATCTTCTAATTCACCACAGTGGGAAATTTAGGGAAATATAAAATAATTTAAAAAAATAGTAAAATGAACGATAAAGATATGCATATTCCCACTTCAGGAATTAAAAATGATCTATTTTTAAGAGCATTAAAAGGAGAAACAGTGCAACGTCCGCCGGTGTGGATGATGCGTCAAGCGGGAAGATATTTACCTGAATTTATTGCATTACGCGATAAATATGATTTTTTTACGCGTTGTAGAACTCCAGAAATAGCTGCAGAAATTACAGTACAACCAATACGTAGAATTGCTCCCGATGCCGCAATTTTATTTTCTGATATTTTGGTTGTGCCGCAAGCAATGGGACTTGAAGTGGTTATGAAAGAGAATTTTGGCCCTTTTGTTCCCCACCCAATTCGAACTATTCAAGATGTAGAACGCGTGATTGTTCCTAATATTGATGAAACTTTAGGTTATGTGATGGATGCCATCAAATTGACTAAAGAAATGCTAAATGATGAGGTGCCATTAATAGGATTTGCTGGCTCGCCTTGGACCATTATGTGTTATGCCGTAGAAGGTCAAGGTTCTAAAAGTTTTGATAAGGCTAAAGGATTTTGTTTCCAATATCCAGAAACTGCCCACGTTTTACTGCAAAAGATTACTGATACTACTATTTTATATTTAAAAGAAAAAGTAAAAGCAGGAGTAAATGCCGTTCAAGTTTTTGATTCTTGGGGCGGAATGTTATCTCCTGTTGACTACCAAGAATTTTCTTGGAAATACATTAACCAAATCGTTGAAGCTTTAGCTGATGACGCACCAGTTATTGTTTTTGGAAAAGGTTGTTGGTTCGCTTTAGGCGAAATGGGGAAAAGTAGAGCATCCGCACTTGGAGTAGATTGGACTTGTTCTCCGAGAAATGCAAGATATCTATCAGGAGGGAAAATTACTTTACAAGGAAATTTTGATCCATCACGATTACTATCGCCAATTCCAGTTATTAAGAAAATGGTACACGAAATGATTAATGAATTTGGGAAAGATAAATACATCGTAAACCTAGGTCATGGAATTTTACCAAATATTCCTGTGGATCATGCTAAAGCGTTTATAGATGCGGTTAAAGAATACAATATATAGTTTAAATGTTAAACAAAGGATTAAAAGATAAAGAAAGCGAACGAATAGACAATGTGCTAACGACTTTGCTTTCTTTTGTTTTTGTTCCAAAGTTTTGGAATATTGAAGATACAAGTGTTATCGACAATCATTTAACTAATCTCGGATTGACAACAGAAGTCTTGATTACAAGTAGTCATAATGAATTACTTGAATTAGTACAGCGGTTAAAACTTGATTGGAGTCAGCAAGAACAATTTGCTGATTTTTTAATTTCTTTATCAAAAGGAAATCCATTTGATTTAGTAAAAAAAGCAATTGCGATTTACAAATATATCCAAAAAGAAAGTAAGATTTTTTCGTGCGAAATCGCTACTAAAATAGCTTTGGCGAAAGCCAATTTAAAGCAATGATTGTTACAGAAAATTTTATTTTAGATAAATTAAGGAAAGAAGATGCTCAACAGTTGCATCAATTTATGATGGAGAATAAGGAAAGATTCAAAGTTTTCTTTCCAGTAACGCTCTCAAATAATGAAACGCTAGAAAAATCAAAAGAATATATTGAAGTAAAAAATAGCGAAATTCAAGAGAGAACAAACTTTACTTTTGCAATTAGAGCCATTGATTCTCAAATAATCGTAGGTTTGATTATCATTAAAAAGATAGATTGGACAGCTAGAGTTGGAGAATTAGCCTACTGTATCACAAACAAGCACGAAGGAAAAGGATTAACTACCAAAGCCGTTGAAGCGTTATCTTATTTTGCTTTTGAAGAATTGAAATTAAAAAAGCTTCAAATTATTGCTCATAAAACGAATATTGGAAGTGTAAAAGTGGCTTTAAATAATGGTTTTATTTGGAATAAAATATTAAAAAATGAATTCACTCCAATAAATGAAACTCCATTAGACATGGAATTATATGAATTGAAAAATGAAAAATAAATTTTACACTTACATACAAAACTTGCAGGATCAAATCGTTGCAGGATTAGAAGCAGTTGATGGCGAAGCTAAATTTCGTGAGGATATTTGGGAGCGTCCAGAAGGCGGTGGCGGAAGAACGCGAGTTATTGAAAACAGTCCTGAAGGATTGGGAGTATTTGAAAAAGGTGGTGTAAATATCTCAGCGGTTCATGGAAAGTTACCAGAAGCTATGCAGAAAATGTTTACTGTAGGCGAAGCTGATTTTTTTGCTTGTGGATTGAGTTTAGTTATTCATCCAAAAAATCCAATGGTGCCAACGGTTCATGCGAACTGGCGCTATTTCGAAATGTATGATGAAAAAGGAGAGGTAATCAATAGTTGGTTTGGTGGCGGACAGGACTTAACTCCGTATTATTTATTTGAAGAAGATGCTACACATTTTCATCAGACTTGTAAAACCGCTTGTGATAAACATAATCCTGAGTTTTATCCAAGGTATAAAAAGCAATGTGACGCGTATTTCTGGAATGCACATCGTCATGAAGCCAGAGGAATTGGCGGATTGTTTTTTGATTATTGTAAAGAAACGGAGCAAATGAAAATGGAAGATTGGTTCAACTTTGTTTCAGAGGTTGGTAATAGTTTCCTTGAAGCTTATATTCCAATTGTTGAAAAGAGGAAAAACTTATCCTATTCCGCAGCTCAAAAAACTTGGCAAGAAATTCGTCGTGGTCGTTATGTAGAGTTCAATTTAGTTCATGATAAAGGCACTTTGTTTGGTTTAAAAACCAATGGTAGAATAGAAAGTATCTTAATGAGTTTGCCACCACATGTTCAATGGGTTTATGATCATCATCCAGAAGCAGGAAGCGAAGAAGAAAAATTAATACACGTGTTAGAAAACCCAAAAGATTGGATTGTAGATTGATGATTAAGGATTTTTGATTTCAGATTTTCTGCTCTCATTAATTTATTTTACATCATAAATCAGCAATTGTTAATCTAAAATCATAAATAATTATGTTCCCATTACACCGAGGTAGAAGATTAAGATTGAACGAATCAATAAGAAATTTAGTTCGTGAAACGACTTTAAGTCCAAGCGATTTTATGTTTCCAATGTTTATTGCAGAAGGCGAAAATTATAAAGTAGAAATTGCGTCGATGCCTGGAATTTTTCGGCGTTCAGTAGATTTAACTGTTGAAGAAGTCAAAGAATTATTTGCAGTGGGTATACGCGCCGTAAACATTTACGTAAAAGTTGATGAAACTTTAAAAGACAATACCGGGAAAGAAGCGTGGAATCCAAACGGATTAATGCAAAATGCAATTAGAGAAATCAAAGCAGCTTGCCCTGAAATGATTGTAATGCCAGATGTGGCTCTAGATCCCTATTCTATATATGGACATGACGGAATTATTACTAATGGAGCGGTAGAAAATGATTCCACAAATGAGGCATTAGTAAAAATGGCTGTTTCTCATGCAGAAGCTGGTGCTGATTTTGTTGCTCCTAGTGATATGATGGACGGACGTGTATTACGCCTGCGTCAAGGACTTGATGCTGCAGGATTTCAAAATGTGGGGATAATGAGTTACTCCGCTAAATATGCTTCTGCATTTTACGGGCCGTTTCGTGATGCTTTGGACAGTGCTCCTAAAGAAGCGGACATTGAAGTGCCAAAAGATAAGAAAACGTATCAAATGGACTATGCTAATCGTATCGAAGCTATAAAAGAGGCTTTGTGGGATGTAGAAGAGGGTGCAGATATGGTATTAATAAAACCTGGAATAGCTTATCTTGATATTGTTAGAGAAATCAAAAATGTGGTTAATGTTCCTATAGTTGTTTTTCACGTCTCTGGTGAATATGCTATGATAAAAGCAGCGGTTGAAAGAGGCTGGGTTGATAATGATAAAGTGATGATGGAGCAATTGATGTGTATTAAAAGAGCAGGAGCAAATTTAATATCCACTTATTTTGCTAAAGAAGCCGCTATATTTTTAAATAACCTCAAATAATAATTTTTGTTGAATAAAATTATTGCTTATGGCTTGATCAAATATACAAATTACACTACAAGTTCTTGTACATATAAAATAATTCTACCTTAATATTTATAAAATTAAAATAAAATGCAAGTAAATAAAACTTGACAATTAGAGAGAATTATTAAAAGCATAAAAGAAAAATTTAAAGTGATTTCACTTTTAAAATTTATTGGTTGGTAAATTTTTCGTAAATTTATGCTTTAACTAAATATTAATATTATGAAAAAGACATTATTTATATTTGCCGTTTTAGCATTAGCGTCGTGCAAAAAAGAAGATACAAAAGTGGCAGAACCTCTGTATCCAACAAATACAGAAGTAGTTGCGCAAACTCCAGTAGAACTTGGTGAAGAAATATTTAAAGGAAAAGGAAACTGTGTAGCTTGTCATCAAGTAGATAAAAAAGCAATAGGTCCAAGTATACAAGAAATTGCAAAAATTTATAAGGATAAAGGAGCTGATATGGTAACTTTCTTAAAAGGCGAAGGTGTGCCTATTGTTGATCCAAGTCAGTACGAAGTTATGAAAGCTAATTTTGTAATTACAAAAGCAATGTCTGATGAAGAGCTAAAAGGATTAGAGGCTTATGTGTATTCAACAATACAGTAAATAAACTTTGTTTAGTATTCACATTTAAATAAATCTATAGATTTTTAATTTTTCTATAGATTTTTTTATAAGAGAAAAAGTAAAGTTTGCTTTACTTTTTGATTATTTTGTTTTACATTTGAGAAAAATTATAAATGAATCAAAATGAAAACAAATTATTTATTTCCTTACTCCTTTAAAAAAGGAAGCGGTATTATACTAGTATTTTCTCTTTTAGCGTTGCTAATTATTTCTATTGCCAATAGAGATTATGATGTAATTCAGTTATCAGTTAAGACCTTTGCTTTAATTTATGATAAAGCCGGCATCCACACTGCTTACTTTGGTTTAACTGAAAACAATATCATTGATGAGATAATTATGACTGTGTTTATTATTTGTGGTCTTATTTTCGCTTTTTCGAAAGAAAAGATAGAAGACGAAATGGTTTCTAAAATTCGTCTGGAAAGCTTAGTTTGGGCAACCTATGTCAATTATGTAATTTTGTTAATTTGCGTGATTTTTATTTACGGCTTGTCTTTCCTTCAAGTTATGGAGTATAATATGTTTACACTATTGCTATTCTTTATTATCCGATTTCATTGGACACTTTACAAAAACAGTAAATTGAATAATTATGACGAATAATGTAAAAGTGCAGCGTGCTATCGCCAACATTACACAAGCACAATTAGCTGAAAAAATAGGAGTCAGTAGACAAACAATTAATGCAATTGAAGCCAAGAAATATGTACCATCGACAGTGTTAGCTTTAAAAATCGCTAGACTATTTGGTAAATCAGTGCATGAAATATTTGAACTAGACAATGACGATTAACTTATTACTTTTAAATTATTGAACTAATTTTAGAGAGGTAATTAAATAATTTTGATGGTATGGAAACGGCTTATATAAAAACACCTTTAGGAATTGCTAAAATTACAGGAGATGAAAATGGAATTTCTGCTATTTCTTTATTTAATGAGGGTACTATTTCCCCAATAATTCCAGCAGAATTACAAGAGGCCGGTCAGCAGCTAATTGAATATTTTAATGGAGAAAGATTAAATTTTGATTTTAAGTTAAATCCTAAAGGAACTGAGTTTCAACAAAAAGTTTGGAGATCATTATTAGAAATTCCTTTTGGAAAAACAAGAACCTACTTAGAACAATCAAAAATCTTAGGTGATATAAAAGCAGTTCGCGCTGTAGCTTCCGCCAATGGTAAAAATCCGTTGTGGATTGTAGTTCCTTGTCATCGAGTTATTGGATCTGATGGTTCACTTACTGGATATGCTGGTGGTTTATGGAGAAAGAAATGGCTTTTAGAACATGAAAATCCTTCAAATCAACAACTACTATTTGAAGAAAAATAGAATAATATGATTAGATTTTGAAAAATAGTTAATCAACTCATTTTAGTTTCCGAAAATTGTGTAATTTGTAATCAAATACATAGCAATGATTGAAAAAATAAACCTCAACAATATTCTATTTCTGGATATCGAAACTGTCCCAGAAATGGAGGATTTCAATACTTTAGATACTGAAATGCAAGAGCTTTGGGAAAACAAAACACAATATCAACGTAAAGTAGAAAACACAGCGGAAGATTTTTATGATCGTGCTGGAATTTGGGCTGAGTTTGGTAAAATTGTCTGTATTTCTGTAGGCTATTTTATTATTAAAGGTGATATCAGGAATTTTAGAGTGACTTCTTTTTTTGGAGAGGAGAAAAAAATATTACTTGATTTTAATAATCTTCTTAATACACACTATAGTCAACCACAACATTTATTATGCGGTCATAACGCTAAGGAATTTGACATTCCATTTCTTGCGAGACGGATGATAATTAACCAAATTGCCATTCCAAGCAAGCTGAATCTTTTCGGAAAAAAACCATGGGAAATTCCGCATCTTGACACATTAGAGTTATGGAAATTTGGAGACTATAAACATTACACTTCGCTCAAACTACTAACTAAAATATTGGGAATCCCTTCTTCAAAAGGAGATATTGATGGAAGTCAAGTTGGTCACGTTTTCTATGTTGAAAAGGACATTGATCGCATTGTGACGTACTGCGAAAAAGATACAATTGCCGTAGCACAAATTTTCTTGCGATTGCGACGTGAGGAACTGTTGATTGAGTCCGAGATTATTCATGTTTAAGAATAATTATTTAAAGCATCAATTGATTAGTATTGTGATTTTTATCAATGATGATGATGTTTTAGATCAGAATTGAATTTTGTGATTGTCATTTCAATTGATTTATTACATTTACAAAAAATTATGAATTATGGTGTTAAGTAGATTTTGGTTGGTCATTTTTATTTCTTCAATTGTATTTGTAGTTTTTAGTTTGTTTTCGGGAGATAGTTACACGATTGACCATATTTTAAACGGAAAAAAAGATGATCCAATTCTAGTTTCTGAAAAATTTGTGGAACAACTTCCTGCTATTATTAAGGACAGTATCATAAAAGCGCCAGATCAAACTATGATTGTAGATCTTGATACAAACAATGCCGATACGACTTATGTTTTTAAAAATAAAACCGTCAAAATTTATAGTGGCGTTCAAAAATCAGATGGTTTGTTAGCAACGTGCAAAAGCAGTTTAGTTGATATTATTATTCCGCTTATTGCCTATTTGGCTTTCTTTTGTGGGCTGATGGAACTGCTAATTATTTCGGGAGTTTCTGGTAAATTGGCCAAAGTATTGAGTCCTGTTTTTGTAAAAGTATTTCCGAGCATCCCTAAAAACCATCCTTCTATTTCGTACATGACGCTTAATTTTGCGGCTAATTTTTTAGGTTTAGATTCCGCTGCAACTCCCTTTGGGTTAAAAGCAATGGAGAGTTTGCAGGAACTCAATCCAGATAAAGATAGAGCCAGCGATGCGCAAATTATGTTTTTGTGTTTGCATGCATCAGGTTTAACTTTAATTGCCACATCTATTATTGGTTACCGCGCTGCCGCGGGGTCTAGTAATCCTGCTGACGTAATGTTACCCTGTATAATTACTTCGTTTATTGGTACCATAGCCGCCTTTATTATTGTGGGAATCAAACAAAAAATCAATTTTAAAAGTGCTTCTTTAGTGCTTGGCCTAATAACATTAATTGGAGCTATTATTGGCTTGTTGCTGTATGTAAATCAATTGGATCTGATTGGAAAAAATTATTTTACTTCTAATCTTTCGGGGTTGATATTATTAGCAATTATTGGCTTTACATTAATTTACGCATTTCGAAAAGAGAAATTATTTGCCGAAGCCCAAACTACTGTTTTTGATGCATTTGTGGTAGGAGCTAATAACGGAGTTAAAACTGGAGTTACCATTTTTCCGTATGTGTTAGGAATGTTAGCTGCAATTTCGTTGTTTAGAAATAGTGGTTTGTTTGATATTATAAGTAACGGTTTGGCTTTTCTCTTTTCTAATCTTGGAGTAAATAAGCAAATTATTGATGCTTTGCCTGTTGCTTTATTAAGACCCTTTAGTTCAGCTGGATCAAGAGGATTTTTGATCGATTCTATGAATACTTTTGGAGCCGATTCTCTAACTGGAAGATTGAGTAGTATTTTTCAATGTAGCGCCGAAAGCACTTTTTATGTAATTGCAGTTTACTTTGGTTCAGTAAACATTAAAAACACGCGTTATGCATTAGGAACGATGCTTATTATTGATGTGATTTGCGTAATTACAGCGATATTCGTAGCGACATGGTTTTTTTAAAAATAGATTATGCGATTGTTCCTTAATCTAATTGCACATTTCGCTGGTAATATTTGCAAATAGATTTTTTATGCAGGCAGCAAATCAATGGATGAGGGAATTAAAGAAGATAATTCTACCTTGAGTTTTATAAGTATCGCCTTTTTACTCTTCATAATATTTGGATTCAAAAATTAAGATTTGTCTTAAAATAACAATAAAAAAGAGTCGGAACTTCAATAATTGAAGTTCCGACTCTTTTTTATTTGTAGCATTTTTTTTAAATAACCATCTCTGGAATTTCTCCTTCAATAATTAATTCAGCTTCAGTAGAGGCAATAATATGTTCTACAGAAACTCCTGGCGCGCGCTCTAAAAGTTTAAATCCTTTAGATGTAACTTCTAGAACTGCAAGTTCGGTAACTACTTTTTTAACGCAGCCTACGCCAGTCAATGGTAAAGTACACCGTTTTAGAATTTTAGATTCACCAGCTTTATTTACGTGCATCATTGCGACAATAATATTTTCTGCAGAAGCAACTAGATCCATTGCGCCACCCATCCCTTTTACCATTTTTCCAGGTATTTTCCAGTTGGCTATATCACCATTTTCGGCGACTTCCATAGCACCAAGAATGGTTAAATCTACTTTTTGACTTCTTATCATTCCAAAACTAAAACCAGAATCAAAAAAACTTGCTCCTGGCAATGTAGTTATTGTTTGTTTGCCAGCATTAATAATATCAGCTTCTTCTTCGCCTTCAAATGGAAAAGGTCCCATTCCCAGAACTCCATTTTCACTTTGAAACTCAACGTTAATACCGTCAGGGACATAATTAGCCACAAGTGTTGGAATTCCTATTCCTAAGTTTACGTAATAGCGGTCTTTAATTTCCTTTGCAATTCTTTTTGCTATGTTTTCTTTTGTTAACATAATTTATATTTTAAACCATTAAGAAATTAAGGTTCATTAAGATTTTAATTAACTATTTAATTTTTGCTACTGAGCACTGATCACTAAAGACTGATTACTTTTTTCTTACTGTACGTTGCTCAATTCTTTTTTCAAATTTTTCACCTTGAAAAATGCGTTGCACCATAATTCCAGGTATGTGAATTTCATTAGGATCAAGTGAACCTACAGGTAACAATTCTTCGACTTCGGCAATTGTGATTTTAGCAGCACCTGCCATGCAAGCATTAAAGTTTCTAGCCGTTCCCTTAAAGATCAAGTTTCCAGCTTCATCGCCTTTCCATGCTTTTACAATAGCAAAATCAGCCTTATATGCTAATTCCATTACATGCATTTTTCCATTGAATTCACGTGTTTCCTTCCCTTCAGCGACTTCTGTTCCATAACCAGCTGGAGTAAAGAATGCTGGAATTCCTGCTTGGGCAGCGCGACATTTTTCGGCTAACGTTCCTTGTGGTGTTAATTCAACATCAAGTTCACCAGAAAGCATTTGGCGTTCAAATTCGGCATTTTCTCCTACGTAAGAGGATATCATCTTCTTGATTTGGCGCTTTTGCAAAAGCAAGCCAAGGCCAAAATCATCAACACCTGCATTATTTGAAATACAAGTTAAATTAGTTGTTTCCTTTTGTACCAGTTCAGCGATACTGTTCTCTGGAATGCCACATAATCCAAAACCACCTAACATTACTGTCATTCCATTTTCAACGCCGTGCAGTGCTTCTTGAACGTTATTTACTTTTTTATTAATCATAAAATGAGTTGTAATAATCTAATTATATATTAAAAAGATGAAATTGTTTCTAAAAATAAAGTGTTTCATTATTTGAGTTATAAAAACTAATGCCCTAGCCCCGATAGTCCCGAAGTTTCGGGAGGAAATCCTTTTTAGGGTCAAATCCTGAAAGGGTTGACCGTAAAAAGATTGTAATGAATAGCGGGATTAAGCTCCTAAAGAAAGGAATTCTACAGTTCAAATTCTCCCGTATCTTGCTCAACATCTAGGGAATCTACAACTTTCTTTGGAACATAGCAATCTACTTTAATTGATAGATTTGTAGGCCTTTCAAAAGGTGATTTAGAAACTTTTAAAGCAGGATCCTCATAGCAAAGTTTCATAAAATAACCCCAAACCGGCAAAGCTGCGGTGGCTCCTTGACCATAGGTTATACTTTTAAATCGCGCTGAACGATCCTCACATCCTACCCAAACTCCTGTAACAAGATTAGGAACCATTCCCATAAACCATCCGTCAGATTGATTTTGTGTTGTTCCTGTTTTACCAGCAATTGGATTTTTGAATTGATAGGGATAACCCGTCCAGCGATTGTCACCATTTCCTCCGCCTGTCGTTCTTAAACGATCTCCTGAACCACCTTCAGTAACTCCTTCTAATAATTTTATTACTGCGTAAGCAATATCTTTGTTTAGCACATCATGTGATTCTGGAATAGGCTCGTAAATAATTACGCCGCTTTTATCTTCAATTTTGGAGATAAACTGTGGTTTCATATAAACACCCTGATTCGCAAATGTGCTGTAAGCAGCTACCATATCTTCAACAGTAATTTCCACAGCTCCTAGAGCGATTGATGGCTGTAAGGGAATTTCAGATTTGACGCCTAATTTATGTGCTAAATCAACTACTGCTTCAGGACCTACCTTGTCCATGAGCTTTGCTGACACTGTATTGATAGAATTAGCTAAACCTCTTTTTAAAGTTACCATTCCGCGGTATCTATTATCTGAATTTTTTGGTTCCCAATCTTCTGTAACATTATGGCGGCCTTTTCTAATCATAAAAGGTCCATCAATAATGGAATCGCAAGGAGACATATTCAATTGTTCAATAGCTGTTGCATAAACAAAAGGCTTAAATGTAGATCCCACTTGTCTTGCTCCTTGACCTACGTGATCATATTGAAAATATTTATAATTGATTCCGCCTACCCATGCTTTTACATTTCCTGTTTGAGGCTCCATAGCCATTAATCCTGATCGTAAAAAATGTTTGTAATAACGTATGGAGTCTATAGGTGTCATAATAGTATCTTTTTCACCTTTCCAAGAGAACACGGTCATCTTAGTTTTTTCGCTAAATGATTTAATAATTTCTTCCTCACTTTTGTCCATTGATTTCATCACCGCCCATCTATTAGAAGATTTCATGGCTTGATTAATAATTTTTTGAGTTTCTAGTTTCGAAATATTAACAAAAGGAGCATTTTTATTGTCTTTTGATTGTTTAAAAAATTCTTCCTGTAAATTTGCCATGTGCGCTTCTACTGCTTTTTCAGCATGTAACTGCATACGAGAATCTATTGTAGTATATATTTTAAGACCATCTTTGTAAATATCATAATCTGAGCCATCTGGCTTTTTATTTGATTCGGCCCATTTTTTCATATAATCACGAAGGTATTCTCTAAAATAAGTGGCCGTGCCGTCTTTATGAGTTTCTAATTTAAAGTTTAGTTTTATAGGTAGATCTTGAAATTTAAGTTTTTCATCTTCAGTAATAATATCGCCTTTCTCCATTTGCGAAAGCACTACATTACGACGATTTTTTACACCTTGAGGATTTCTTATAGGATTGTATAAACCTGAGTTTTTAAACATTCCTACTAATATTGCTGATTCCTCAATAGTTAAATCCTTTGGCTCTTTAGAAAAATAGGTTTTTGCGGCTGAACTCACTCCAACAGAATTGTTTCCAAAATCATAAACATTGCAATACATTGCGATTATTTCGTTTTTAGTATACTGTCTTTCTAATCGAATGGCAATAATCCATTCTTTTATTTTTTGTACAATTCTAAAAGGCAAAAATTTAGAACCTTCACCATGAAATAATTGCTTGGCTAATTGTTGTGTCAAAGTACTTGCACCACCACTTGTTCCTAAACTAGAAATGGCTCGTAATGTTCCCCTTCCATCTATTCCAGAATGCTCATAAAATCGAGCATCTTCAGTAGCTATTAATGCTTGAACCAAATTATTAGGTAAGTCAGCATATTTCAATTGTGATCTATTTTTTTGAAAGTATTTGCCTATTACTACTCCATCGGCTGAAATAACTTCTGTAGCCAGATTAGAATCTGGATTTTCTAAATCTTCAAATGAAGGCATTGAGCCAAAAATACCCCAAGAAGCAAATAAGAAAAATAATCCAATGCTTCCAAGTCCAATGAAGAATATTTTCCAAAACTTCGTTTGATAGTAGGTAATGCTTTTTTCTGCACCTTTCAGTTGCTTGTTGTTTTTTTTGATAGCCATAGTACTATATTAATCTTTTTTTTCTACTCTAAAACCTACTTCGGTAATTCCATCCAATGCTTTTACTCCTGAAATTTTACCATTCTCTCTGACAGCTTGTTTAATATGAACTTTATATTTCGACCTAAACCTTATATTTTCTTTAAAAAAAAGTTTACTTTCCTTGATGTCTGAAAAACCGTCACCCAATAATGTACCATCTGGATCAGCCATTTGATATTCTAAAGTATCTACTTTTGTAAAGCCATTTGGTAATTCCAGAGATACAATTAAAAACAAATTATTATACTTATAATTGTTGTTAGCTCTTAATGTTACAAATAAATTATAAAGTTTTGTAGAGTCTAATTGAGGTAGATTAAAAGTTACAATAGTATCTTTATTCCATGAATTTCCAACGGACTTATACTCATCAAAAGCTCTTGTTTTATCACAAGCTGAAAAAAGTATAACTGCTAAAAAGAGCAAAACGTTATTTCTTATCCACATTCTTAGTAATAATTATTGGTTTTCTAGGCTCAGCAGTTTTTTTATCAGCTGGAGCTTGACGATTAGTATTTGCTGGTTTATTATTACTTGATATTTTATTGTTATTTGCTGATTTACTATTAGCAGGTACAATTGTATTTTCTCCAATAACCTTACGCTTTTTAGTGGGTTTCTTTTTAGCTTTAGGTTGGTCGAAACGCGTAAGACTCTCTTGTCCCATTGCATTATTAAAGTTTTTTTCTACCTCAATAACAATTTCTATTGCAAAATCTTCAAGTGAAGAAACTTTATTTTTTAATTTGTTTTCGGCAAGAATTTCTTTGACTTGATCGATTTTCAACACATGCCAATTTGCAAAATTATTTGTGTAAGCAAACCACATTAATCCTTTAAAAATATCTTGTTTTTGACAAATGGCATCTCCTTTTTCAGTAACTAATCTAGTTTCAAAATCTGGAAAATCTTTCAATGCGTCCATGTAGGTATCTAACTCATAATTTAAACAACATTTTAATTTTCCACACTGACCAGCTAGTTTTTGTGGATTTAATGATAATTGTTGGTATCGCGCTGCAGAAGTATTTACGCTTCTAAAATCAGTTAACCAAGTAGAACAACATAATTCTCTTCCACAAGATCCTATGCCTCCTAAACGAGCGGCTTCTTGGCGAAAGCCTACTTGCTTCATCTCAATTCTAGTGCTGAATTCCTTAGCAAAATCTTTGATTAAAGCACGGAAATCAATTCGATCATTAGCGGTATAGTAAAATGTTGCTTTTGATCCATCGCCTTGAAATTCGATGTCTGAAATTTTCATTTCTAGTTTTTGTGCAATTGCTAATTCGCGTGCTCTTACTTTCATAGGCTCTTCCTTATCACGAGCAACAGACCAAATATCAATGTCTTTTTGAGATGCTTTTCTATAGATTTTAGGAACTTCATTGCTTAAATGATTGACTCCTTTTTTCTTCATTTGGATTTTGACTAATTCGCCTGTCAAAGTTACAATGCCTATATCATGACCTGGAGATGCAACCGTAGCTACTATGTCACCCATACTCAATGTTAATTTCTCTGTATTGCGATAAAATTCTTTTCTACCATTTTTAAAACGCACTTCCACACAGTCAAAAGGAGCGTCTCCATTAGGTAAACTCATATTTGAAAGCCAGTCGAAAACAGTCAGTTTATTGCAGCTATCGGTGCCGCAAGTCCCATTATTTTTACAACCCTTAGGTGCGCCACCATCAGAAGTTGAACAACTTGTACATGCCATAATTTTATATATAGTGTTGTGACGGGCACAACTTAAGTTCTTAAAACGATTAAGTCGTAAAGATAGTATTTTTTAATTTTAAGTTACAATGGTAGAAAAGGCGGAAATATGATAATTTTATATTAAAATACCCATTCCGATTTTAGTCGAAATGGGTATTTATTTATTCTATTTTAACTAAAATGATGGTTTGTAAAACTGACTTTAATTAATTGTTATTATACTATTATTTATCCCACCAAACTGGAGTTATCATTGATTTGAAATTAGCATCATAAATACTAGCATTGGTACTTTTTTCTGAATTAGGGTAAACAAATCTTCGGATCCATTGACCATTATTATTTGGATCTGTATTTTTAGGTAGTTTTAAACCCACAAATACATTTGGTGAAAAATTATATCTTCTGTAATCTGTAAAAGTTTCAGGATTTAAATATAGAGCAATAAATTTTTGTCTCATAATATCTTTTAGCTCTAAAGCTGTAGCTCCTTTTGAAATGGATGCGTCAGCAATATAAGCTGTTTTTGCAGCAGTTGTAACAGCTAACTTATCGATATTTGCAGTAATACCCGCAAGATAAGCCGTATTTGCAGCGGCATTAGTTCCAACACTGCTTGCATTTCCGCCTGCTAAAATAAAATTAGCTTCGGCTTCTATAAATTTTGCTTCCGAAAATGACATTAAAATTATCGGTGAATTAGTCTTCGAGTAAAAGAAGTCTATTCCTATCTTGGCATTAGCTCCAGGTTGTCCAGGTATATTTGCGCCAGTTCCATTTTCAATTCCATTATAATTAGTAACCACCATCGGATCTGGATTTGTAGTTTGTGAGGCTGGATTTGGATATTTTCTGATATCAACAATAGCCAGTAATCTTGGATCCATTGTAACTGTAGCAAATGGAAATGATTTTCCATTCATTACGTTTATTAATTGATTAGAAATCAAGAATGAAATGTTACCAGTATTTAATCCTAATTGATTAGCATACCAAGGATTAGTATTAATGGTGTTGTACACTAATTGAAAATCATCTGCATTTGAAGTGAATCCTTTAGTTAAACTTGCAAGTGCGTTAGTAGCGGCAGCATTTGGATTTATTTTTGATAAATGCAGTTGATATCTCGCTTTCAAGGAATAAGCAGCTTTAATCCATTTGCTAATATCTCCGCCGTAAACTAAATCTTCTTTACCTGGTTTATTAATAATTGATGTATTGGGTACGGATAATTTAGCAATTGCATCTGTAAATAATCCATCAATTGCAGCATAAATAGATTCTTGAGAATCATATTTTGGGTAAGGAATTAAACCAGCTTGAGAAGCTTCAGAATAAGGAATATCTCCATATAAATCAGTTGCTAAACCTAAGTTTATCGCTTTTAGAATTTGTGCGATTCCTAAATAATGTGACGAATTTGTTGCAATCGCTTTATCTTCCACCACTTTGATATTTGCCAATGCTTTTACATAAGTGGTAAACCAGAAAGAATCTAAACCACTAAAATAGTGCTTATCAATATCTTGATTAGAGAGTGCTGATGAAATATGTTGACTGACTTGCGCAACACTAACAGAAGCAGAATATTGTGCATCAAATGTGTTTTGAATTGCAGGACTTAGCACATCTTTTAATGCTGTAGAATTAGTATCAATAGCATCGGGTGGTGTGTTTACATCAAAATAATTATCGCTGCAACTAATTACTAAGCTTGTTGTAACAAAAAATGCTACTATTTTTAAAATATTTTTCATAGTTGTATTTTTAATAAATTAAAATCCAAAATTAACACCTAAGGAGTATGATTGTGTTAATGGAACATTTAAACCTGTAAATCCATATACATTACTTCCTGAACTAAATTGACTTCCTTCAGGATCAAAACCTCTAAAAGGGGTCCATAGCAAGAAGTTACTTCCGCTTACTGTAAATGAAGCAGTAGCAATGTTTAATTTGCGAAGCAGTTCTGAAGGTAAATTATAGGACAAAGAGACATTTCTCAACTTCAACCAAGAAGCATCTTGTACTAAAATTTCAGAAGCTCTGTTATAATTTTCATTACGATAGTAACTGTTAGCATCAATTATTGCAGGGATATCATTTGTAACATAACCGCCAGAACCGTTAGATTTAACACCCTCTAATACTCTTTGAATATTTCTCTCTTCAGTTATTTTAAGTACACCATTACGCAGTCCATTTCTTTGTCCTGAGTCAAATGCACTTCCACCCTCTTTATACTCGAATAAGAAAGATAAATTGAAATTTTTATAGCTAAAATTATTGTTTAAAGTAGCCACCCAATCCGGAAAAGCATTAGCTACTTTTGAATATTCAAAATCACCTTTAGCCGTTTTTTTCAAAATTGGTAAACCGTTTGATCCAATAAGTCTTTGTCCATCAACTTGTGTCCAGGTATATCCATATAAAGAACCCGCAGCGTCGCCGACTTTTACTTGTGATATTACTCCTTGAAAACTATCCATAAAAACAACATTTTCAAATGGTAATGAAGTAACCTCGGTATCATAAGCTGTAAAATTAGCAGTTGTAGTCCATTTTAAATCACTGCTTTTTAATATATCAGCAGCAATGGTTAATTCGTGACCTTGCGTTTTAAGTGAACCTGCATTACTCCATATACTTGTTAAACCTGAAATTTGTGATACTGGCACTGCGATAATTTGATCATCACTTTTTCTATCAAAATAAGTGTATTCTAACCTAATTCTATTATTATATAATTTTAGATCTGTTCCCATTTCGAAAGTAGTAACTATCTCTGGTCTGATATCTGGATTTGAAGCGATAGAACCAATAGAAATTCCTCCAACTCCATTAAATGGTGTCTCTGGTCTACTGTATCTTCCTATTCCGTAAGGTGGAATTTTCCCAACTTGTGCCCAAGATGCCCTTAATTTTGCTAGAGATAATATGTTTCTGTCTTTATCAATTAGATCATTAAAGACAAAAGCAGCATTGGTAGAAAAATAATCAAAAGATCTATTTGCTTTTGGCAATGTAGAAACTTCGTCTCTTCTTGCAGTAGCTCCTAAATAAATTATTTCTTTATAATCAGCTTTAGCTTCGCCAAAATAACCAATATTTCTTTGAATTTGTTCTCCTGTATTGGTTACAAATTTATTGGTGGTATTAGAAATATTATTAAATCCAGAGATTAATAAACCTTCACCTCTTTGATTACCGTAGTTATTTCTTGTATCTGAAATTTGCTGGCCTATTAAAAAATTAGTGCTAAAATCGCCAAAAGTTTTTGTAGCTGTCAATACTAAATTTGAGTTTAGACCTTTAAAATTAATAGTTTCATTTGTAATAAACCCTTTTACTCCTGTTCCTACATCTAAATCATCAGGTACATATCTATTTCTTAGCTCTGAATAATTATCTATACTTGCTCTGTAAACTACATTTAGCCATGGTTTGGCTTGCCAATTTAAATCGGCGCCAGCAATCCAGCGATCTACCTGATCATTTAAATTACTTATTTCAGCAAAATATCTAGGATTATCAATTGTACCTTTAGTCCAGTTTCTTTGTTTACCATCAACTGTCAAATAATTATTGATATCTATTGATGGAGACCAATAAGACATAGAACTCATTATAGATTTATCACCAGTATTAGCTCTGGTTCCCCCTGAATTTGCATAAGTAACTGAGGTTCCCAATTTTAAATTATCTAATAGCTTATAACCTCCATTAAATTTTAAAGTTTTTCTGTCGTAGCTGGTATTAGGAATTGTTCCTTCATCTTTACTAGTTGATGCCGAAAGATAATAATTGATCTTTTCATTACCTCCGCTTACACTTACATTTAAGGTATAGTTGACTCCTGTCTTGAAAAAATCTTTATAAAAATTTCTATAAGCAATACTAGGATCATCGCTAGAGGAATACAATGGACCATTAGACTGAAAACCACTAGTAAATCCTGGATAATAGGAAACGCCGCCATTTACACTATCATCATTATTGCTTAATACCCTTGGCAATAAAGTTCTAGGAAAAGGAGATGCTGCATTTCCAGCGGTTGTTCCTTCTCGCCATTTCGATTGTAATTCCGGATATTTATTTATTTCACTGAATGAAACGCTTGAAGATACGTTTACTTTCGTTTTACCTTCTTTTCCTTTCTTGGTGGTGATGATAATCACTCCATTACCAGCTAAGATACCATACAATGCTGTAGCTCCTGCACCCTTTAATACTGAATACGACTCAATATCATTTGGATTTATATCTACGGAACGATTTGAAAAAGCAAATTGCTCGCTACTTCCAGCAGAATTAGACCCAATTGAAGGGTTAATATTACCTGTAAAAGTGGAATTATTAACTGGATTACCGTCAATAATTATTAATGGTTGATTGTTGCTTCCTGCGCTTAATGAAGATACTCCTCTTATTAAAATATCAACTCCAGCACCAGCCGCTCCCGATGTTTTATTTACGGTAAGACCAGATATACTTCCTTGCAGACTTTCTAAAGCATTTACCTGACCTGGTCTTTCAATGTCTGCTGCTTTGATAGTTTGATTAGCAAATCCTAAAGATTTAGATTTGCTTTGCACATTAAATGCGGTGATAACGACTTCTTCTAATTTATTAGCATCTCCTTCTTTTAGAACGATATTAAGTGTATTGCCATTAACAATTACTTCTTGATTTGCAAAACCAATATAAGAAATTACTAAAATATTTCCTCTCGAAGCTCTAATTTGAAAATTGCCATCTAAATCTGTAGACACAACAGATTTAGTTCCTTTAATTGCGATGTTTGCTCCAGGTAATCCAATACCCGCATTGTCTGAAACTTTACCTTTTATAGTGCCATCTTGGGAGTAACTTGTGAACAACCCAAATAAGAACAGTAAAAGAATTAAACTCTTTTTTTTCATATTGTTAAATTTTCTTAATTTTAAGTAAATCTAACATATTTTTTAACAAAACATAGTGGAACTGTTTAATTTATAAATAAAAACAATAAACTACTCTTAGTAACAAATTCTATTGAATACCCTTTTTTAAATGAAGTTGTATTTTTAAAGATGTTTACTAATTTTAATTGGAAATCAAAAATCCTTTATACATTTAATTTATGGTGACAAATTATCGTCGTAGTTAGCTGTTGTAGTTTAGTTACTTATCTGTTCTTAATGTAACACTAATCACCCATCTTCTAACCGTATAAAATTCAAAAATTTAAAAGATTATATTTAAAACTTACATGGCTTATAAAGTAAAAAATAAAGACATTATTTTCTTCTAATTACTTATAATACAATTAAAAGCTTTTTGCTCTTTAAAAATATTTAGTTAAAAATGAGCGCGATATATTCAAAGTGCTATTTATAGCTAAAATATTAATCCTCTTTAAAAATTTAACAACCATAATTATCAACAATACTATATCATATTGAAAGAACGAGTATCAATAGTCGAAGTACTAATTAAATTAGCGATCTATACATTGCGGTCGTTTAAAAAATTTCTTTTATTATACTTAGCTGTTATTAATTGTCTTTTATTATCAAGATATTATTACCAGTATATATTTTGACTATTACAATAAGAAATTAAGTAACGCTTTGTTTCACGGGAAAATGATGTTATTTTTTAAAGAATATATTTTCTTTTTTTGATAAAAAGCAGCATACTATTATCTATTATCATAATTTTATTTACAGAATATGTTGCAAAAATAATAGGTTAGATGTTTTTAACTAGAAGAATAGTTTAGTAATAAATCAATCTTTAAAAACCTTTGTCAAAGTTTAAAACTTTGACAAAGGTGATGAGTAAATCTATTTAAAAAATTAGTCTAAAACTTTATATAACTTATCAGATAAACGAATTCTGAAAGGCAATCTAAAAGTACAAGTGTCTCCTGAAAAAGCGATTTTAGCGTCGATATCGTCTACGAACATTTCTTCGATAATTATTTGCTGTTCTCCAGTTGTAGCTCCTTTTATTAAAATGGTATCACCAACTTTTATTTCCCCTTCTTCAATTAAAAATTGAGCAACGCTTGGTTTTGGAAAAAAGTGAGTTCCTTTTCCAATGTATTGTTTTTTAATTTTTGTTTCTTTTTTTAAGATAGTTGCGACTTTACGAGCCATTTTTGCTTCTGCGAAATCAGTAAGATTTGGAACAGTTGCTAATGGATTTTGATTATTTTTGAATGTCAACACATCTGATTTTCCTTTTTTAAAAATCATATTGCCATTTTTAATTCCTTTGCGAACTTCTTTTTGTTCTTCTTCTGGTAAATGAATTACAGCTACACAAGCACTAGAACAGCAACCCTCCATATCCAAAGCGCATTCTTCACATTGGATAAAAAGTAAATGGCAACCTTCATTAGCACAATTGGTATGTACATCACAAGGTTTTCCGCATTGATGACATTGAGAGACGATATCGTTTGTAATTCTTTCGCCCAAGCGGTGATCAAAAACAAAGTTTTTCCCGATGAACTTACTTGTCAATCCTTGTTCTTTTACTTGACGCGTATATTCAATAATGCCGCCTTCGAGCTGGTACACATTTTCAAAACCTTTGTGTTTAAAGTATGCACTTGCTTTCTCGCAACGAATCCCGCCAGTACAATACATCAATAATTTTTTGTCTTGTTTGTGTTCAGCTAATTGTTCTTCAATGATTGGCAAGCTTTCGCGGAAAGTATCTACATCTGGTTTTATAGCTTTAGTAAAATGACCAATTTCGCTCTCGTAGTGATTACGCATATCCACTACAATTGTATTTGGATCTTCTAATAAATCATTGAATTCTTTCGCTTTTAAGTGTATTCCGATATTAGTTACATCAAAAGTTTCATCAACTAATCCATCAGCTACAATCTTATCACGGACTTTTACGGTGAGTTTTAAAAAAGAGTGATCGTCATGTTCTACGGCAATATTCAATCGAATTCCTTTCATGAAATCGTAGGCTTCTATCGTGTCTTTAAACGCATAGAAATTATCAGCTGGTAACGAAAGTTGGGCATTTATCCCTTCATTAGCCACATAAATTCGACCTAGAACTTCTAAAGGATTCCATGCTAAAAATAAATCATTACGAAATTGTGTGGGATCTGAGATTTGCGCATAAGCATAGAAAGACAAAGTAAGTCTTTGTTTTCCAGCATCATCGATCATGATGGCTCTTTCTTCTGCGCTTAAGGTGTTATACAGTTGCATGCTATAAACAGTTTAAGTGTGAAAAATTATTTTTGCAAAAGTAAATAAATTAAATTCAAAATTTGCATCGAATGCTATAGATCATTTACAAAAAACCCTTTTAAAGTATTACACTTTAAAAGGGTAGCCATGCTTAAAAAATAGATAATATCAACTTTAACAAGATTTTTCCTTTTTGGTAAAATTATGTCACTGTATAAATTACTACTAGATAATTAAAATACTATCAAACTATACACTATTCAACATTTTAAAGTGCTTTGATTTTCAATAGATAATTAGCCTCCGTAAATTAAGTTACTTCTCTCCTTCCCATTCTGCATAAAATTGCGATAAAAATCCTTCCATATAACGATGTCGATCTTTTGCAATTTCCTTTCCGGTTTCGGTATTCATTTTATCTTTTAATAGAAATAACTTTTCATAAAAATGATTAATTGTTGGAGAACTACTCTTTTTGTATTCCTCTCTGGTCATCTTCAAATTTGGAGCAATTTTTGGATCGTAAATAACTCTATTTTTAAAGCCCCCATAATTAAACATTCTAGCAATTCCTATAGCTCCTATGGCGTCTAAACGGTCCGCATCTTGAACAATGTTTAGTTCTATAGAGGAGAATTTCTTTTCGAAATTACCGCCTTTAAAAGATATATTCTCAATAATGTTGACAACATGAGATATTGTTTCATCATCTACTTCCTCTGACTCTAAAAATTCACGCGCTATTTTTGGCCCCACTGTTTCATCCCCTCCCGAAGCATCGGGATGAAATTTACTATCAGCAATATCATGTAGTAATGCACCTAATTGAACTACAACAGTATTACAAACTTCATTTTTTGAAATTAAAATTGCATTTCTATATACTCTTTCTATGTGAAACCAATCGTGGCCACCTTCAGCAGTTTCTAGTTTTGCTTTTACAAAAGAAATTGTTTTACTTATTAAATCGGTTTTAATCATTTTATATTTGCACTTAAAAAAAATGCTGAATTTTAAAGTTATTACTTCAAAACTCAACATTTTTTAATTATTTAAAATTGAAATATTATCTCACTAAAGCTGGCTCTACCCATTTAAAAATATGAGATTCTTGTGGAATCACCAATCTTTCAGAAACTTTTGCCATTCTAGCAGGCAATTTCATTAAGTAGTCACGTGCTTTTTCTGCTTCGCTTGTTAAACCAGTTATTTTATCAATTTCCCATTTATCAATTAATTTTTGCATGATATCTACATAATCTGCAGCGGTGTAAACACCGATTCTTTGTGCCGAATCAGAAAATTGTTCAAATGCAGTGCTTATCTTTTCACCTGATTCTCTCAAGAAGTGCGCTGGCATCACAATTTTTGCCTTCATCATATATTGAAAAGCCAACATCATTTCGCTAGGATCTACTTGAAATATACGAGTTACAAATTCACTATATGCATGATGATGACGCATTTCATCACCAGCAATCATTTTACACATTTTAGCCAACTTATTATCGCCATATTTTTTAGCCATTTGCGCTACTCTATTATGCGATACATAAGTGGCTAATTCTTGAAAACTGGTGTAAACAAAATTTTTATAAGGATCTCTTCCTGTTCCAATATCAAAACCATCATTGATTAAGTGTTGCGTCGTCATTTCCACCTCGCGCATATTTACACGACCTGACAAATACAAATATTTACTCAATACATCACCATGACGATTTTCTTCACCTGTCCATTGTCTGATCCAAGTAGACCAACCATTTCTCTCTACGTTATCTATTCCTTCTACATCCATCAGCCAGGACTCGTAAGTAGGTAATGCTTCTTCAGTAATAGTATCACCTACTAAAGTTACCCAGAAATCATAAGGTAAATCTTTTGCAATTTCACGTAATTCTTTAACCTCATCAAAAAAGGTATCGCTTTGAGAATTTGGCAAAAAATCTGTAGGTTGCCATATTTTCTCAACTGGAATTAGATACTGATCCACAAAGCTATCTACGTTTTTTTCTAAAAACTGCATTACTTCTAATCGTATGTTTTTTATTGACATTATATATAATTTAAATTTTTATTCCTTGAATTACTGCTGTTTCTGTCTTTGACATCAAATCAGCAAAATCATAATTTTTCACAGCTATAGGCTCATGAACTACAAAGGTAAGACGATTTCCTAAACCTAAAGGGAAAAAACCGTATTTAACTATTTTCCAAGAATTGTTTACGCTAATTGGAACCACATAACCCGATGGTGCATTTTTGCATAGAATTTTTAATCCGGTTTGCGAAAACGCTTTTGGAACCCCTGTTTTACTTCTGGTTCCTTCCGGAAAAATAACCGCTGAACGGTTATGCTTTTCAATATATTCTCCAAGCCCTTTAATTGCAGGAATGGCTTGTTTAGGATCTTTCCTGTCAATAAGTACTGAACCACCATGTCTTAAATTATAAGAAACACTTGGAATTCCGCTACCTAATTCTTTCTTACTTACAAATTTACAATGAAAACGGCGAAAAAACCAGATCATAGCAATAATATCGTACATACTTTGGTGATTTGACACAAAAATCAGTGGTGCATTTTTAGGGATAGCTTCTACATTTTCAAATTTATAAGTAGTTCCTAAAAGATTAGTGCATTTTACTAAAAAAAAATTCAAGTAATCCACACTTTTTTTATGGGCTTGATATCCAAAAACAGTGAAACAAACCCACTGAATGGGGTGAAAAATAATCAATGTAAGACCGAAACACAAATAATAAATTACGGAAATGGGATACGAAATCAGTTTTTGCATGCTTAATAATTTCATGTAAAAGTAATAAATATATTTTTAGTAGTATTAAAATCTAAAACGATATCTAAGGCTCAACGTTAAATTGTAAATTTGCATTTTACAAATAATGATTTTTCTATTATAAATGAATTTTAAGTACCCAAAAAACGAAAAGCTAAAAAGCAAAATCACGATAGGTTTATTATTTACTGAGGGAAAATCAGTTTCTAGATTTCCATTGCGACTGGTTTACAAATCGGGCTCTTTTGGCGATCCCGCATCCCGTCCCGAAGCAGCGGAATCAGGGACGGGAGAAAAAATCAAAATGGGAGTTTCTGTTTCAAAAAAGAATTTCAAGAAAGCCGTGGATAGAAATTACTTTAAACGAGTATTACGTGAAACCTATCGATTAAACAAACATTTATTGATTGATAATTTAGACCAACCCTATTCATTTATGTTTTTTTATCAAACTAAAGAACGATTGAGCTATGAGGAAATAAATCTAAAGACTATTCAATTGTTTGACAAGTTTATTCGACAAAACTGTAAAAAAAAAGATATTGAAATTAACCCTGCAATAGAAAAAGAGTAGATTAAAAAATAAGTGTACACTAGAAATTATTTGCTCGATCGATCATTTTAAATAGTTATTTATTTTAACTATTTTTAGTGCTTTAAATTCTTAGTAATAAAAACAATGAAATTCCTTCTCCATAAAAAAATTCTTATCCCTATTGTTGCGTCAGCCTTTCTATTTATAGGCACTAGTTTTAAAGATGATTTTTTCGAAATTGCAAAGCAAATCGAAATATTCACGACGCTTTTTAAAGAGCTTAATAAGAATTATGTCGACGAGACAAATCCTGGCGATTTAATGGACAAAGCGATTAAAGGAATGCTAACTAGTTTAGATCCTTATACTGTTTATTTTAATGAGCAAGATGTATTGCGTTTCAAAATCAATAATACGGGGGAATATACAGGCATTGGAGCGGTGCTTACTCGTAAACAAGATCAGCTGGTGGTCAAAGAAGTGTATAAAAGTTTTCCTGCAGATAAAGCTGGACTAAAACCGGGCGACCAAATTATACAAATAGGCGATATTCAATTAGCTGATTATAAAGAGGAAGCAACACAACTTTTTAAAGGAGCTATAAACACGAAAATTGATATAAAATACTTGCGACAAGGAAAAGCAAACGCTACACAAATTATCCTTGATGAAGTAGAAATAAAGGCCGTTCCTTTCTTTGCGAAAATTGATGACAAAACAGGGTATATTGTTTTAGCACGTTTTACTAAAAAAGCATCGCAAGAGACTAAAGATGCTCTTGAACAACTAAAAAGAGAGGGCGCTGAACGAATTATTTTAGATGTAAGAGATAATCCAGGCGGACTATTGAACGAAGCAGTAAATATTTGTAACTTATTTGTTCCAAAAAATGAAACCATCGTTACAACAAAATCTAAAATCGAAAAACATAGCAGTACATATAAAACAACTAGAGATCCTATTGACACTCAAATTCCACTGATTGTTTTAGTAAATGAAAGAAGCGCGTCAGCATCAGAAATAGTTGCAGGAGCTTTACAGGATTTAGATCGTGCTGTTGTTGTAGGAAGTCGCAGTTTTGGAAAAGGTCTAGTACAGCGACCTGTTGATCTAACCTATGGAACACAATTGAAAGTAACCATTTCAAGGTATTACACTCCATCTGGGCGTTGCATTCAAGCTTTGGATTATTCAAAAAAAGATCTAGATGGGAAAGCCACTAAAACTGATGAGAAAAATTACAATGCTTTTAAAACTCGAAAAGGGAGAACCGTTTATGACGGTGGAGGAATCCAACCTGATGTAGAAATGGAGGAAACTAAATCTAGTCCTATAACAAAAGCTTTAGTTCGCAACGACGGTATTTTTAATTATGTCACATTATATTATTATAAAAACCCAAATTTAGGTACTAAAATTCCGGTGATTACTGATGCTGATTATTTGGATTTTAAACAGTATTTAAAAGTTCAGAAATTCTCCTTTGATACCGAAACAGAATTGGCTTTGAAAAACACTTTGGCTATAGCCAAAAAAGAAAAGCTGGATGAATCTATCTTAGCAGAATACCAACAATTACTAACGGCACTTCAAAAAAGTGAAAACACATTACTTGATAAAAACCAAAAAGAAATTAAAAATCTAATGGTAGATGAAATCATCAAAAGGTATCAATATCAAGAAGGATTGTATCAGTATTATATTCAAAATAATGCTGAAATTAAAAAAGCAACCGCTTTATTAAACAATAATACAACGTACAATGCGATTCTAAAAATATAATGAAAAGTGCAATCCGTGTGATCACACTTCTTTTATGGAGCTATTTAGCAGCTCAAGAGAAACCTGTGGAAACGGTATACTTCGATTTTGATAAATCGAAACTTAACAAAGATCAAATACAAAATATAATACGATTTGTGCAAAATAGTGATACAAGCACTGTAGAATCTATTGAAATATATGGCTATTGTGATGATAGAGGTGCTAATGATTACAATTATAAACTTTCACAAAGAAGAGTGCAAACAGTGCAGAATGTACTAATAGAAAATGGCATTAACAAAAATAAAATTATAATTTTTGAAGGAAGAGGTAAAATTCTTTTAAAAGAAAATGAAATAGAAACTATTAAAGAAATACGCTCAAAAAACAGACGTGTTGATTTACTTATTGTACTTAAAAACAATTTTGGAAAAGGTATTTATACTTCGTTTCAAAATAATCATAAGGTAGGCGATCGCGTTTTTTTGCAAAATATTTTATTCCAACTTGGAAGCAGCAAATTGACTTTTCAATCACAAAGAGAGTTAAATAATATTGTACTTCTTTTGCAAAAACAAAAAACTCTTGAATTTGAAATTCAGGGACATGTGTGTTGCACATCAAAATTATATGCTGATGCAATTGATAAAGAAAGTAATGAACATAATTTATCAATTAATCGTGCTAAAACTGTTTATCATTATTTAAGAAACAAAGGCATTAGTAGACTGCGTATGAGTTATATAGGAAAAGGAAATAATTTCCCATTAGGAAAAGGAGACAAACTGGACCGCCGTGTTGAATTTTATATTTCTAAGATTTAACTATTCCTTAATCATTTCAATATGTGGAATATCATCTTCTAAATACATCTCGCTAGTTTGTGTAAATCCATGACTTTGATAAAATTTCTTTAAGTATAACTGTGCTCCTATGGTAATTTTATATTCGCCAAAATTATCTTGAATTCCCGCTATAGCTTGCTGCATTAAATCATGGCCCCATTTTCTCTCTCTGTAATCAGCTGCAACAGTTACACGGCCAATAGAGGCATTCTTAAAACTAATTCCCGCTTTGAAAAGCCTTGCGTGAGCTACTATTTTATTTTCAAATTCACCTATAAGATGCAAAGCCACTTTGTCCTTACCGTCGAGATCTAAGTAAACACAATTTTGTTCCACCACGAAAATTTCACTTCTTAATTGTAGTATGTCGTAAAGTTCATAAACAGTAAGGGAATCAAATGATTTAATTTTCCAATGTATTGCCATCAATTATTGCTTTTTGGATGCAAATTAAAGCAATTAAGATTACTTTTTAGAAATTACAGCCGATTTTATAATAGATTCTAATTCATGCATTAAATCACGTTTATCCTTTGATGGTGCATAACAGAAACCTTCTAAAATTAAAATGCGATCATTATCAGGATCAATAATTGAATAGTTGATAAAAGGTCCTGACATAAAATCATTATTTAATTGCCACGTTCCTTTGGTTTCAAATGTTTCAAGACCATCATGATTACTTTTAAAAAGATAGGGAGCGTAAGCTTCTTCTGTTAGCATATTAGTATTAAAATCTTTACCACTAATATATAAACTGCCGATAGAATCACGCATTTTAACAATACAACTCACTAGATCGCCTCTTTTCTTTATTGTTTTTAAAGGAACTTGATAGATTAATAAGCTGGTATTACCTCCAATAATTTCTTTTTTAAGCCATGTGAAATTACTTTTTTGTAGCACATACGAATATCCAGTAGGAATTTCAATGGTAGTGCGAAATTTATTAAAAATTATCTGTGGATCTATTAAAGATTTGGCATCTATCCGTTGCGTTTCAGCTATTTCAGCTTCCTTAATTATCCGAATCATTTTCTGATAATTTTTTTCAATATATTTTATAATATCGGCTGCTGTTTTACCTGAAATATGAAACACGTTTTGAGGTGCTGCGTACTGATCTTTATGGATTTCAAACTTATTTTCGGCTGCTTTTTTTACCACGATTATGGATCGGGTATCAGTCATAAATCCTTCTAAAAGCTTAGCAGGATACTGATTAATATTAAATAAAGGTTCCTCTTGTGGCAAGCCAATTACTGGCGATGCAAACTTGTTTCTAATACTATCACCTATATCCCCATTCCACAACTGATCATCAATAATTACCGAAATTGTATTTATTTTTCCACTTGTGACACGAGGTAAATGATCATTATTTTTACAAGAGAAAAATAAAAAGGAAATAAAAAATAGTAAATAGTGGGTTTTATACATTGCTATTCTATTACAAATAAAACCCAAATCTTTAGAAGGTACCTCGACTATCCGTTAATTTTTAGTTTCATTCCAGGTTGAATATCTTCACTGCGAATATCGTTCCATTTTTTCAGATCAGAAATAGTTACACCTGGATATTTTTTAGCAATACTAAATAATGAATCTCCTTTTTTTACAGAATATTCAGCCGTTTTACTAGAAGTTCCTGCAATACTTGATTTAGTTTTAAAAGTATTAACAGTTGCTTTATCTGTCACTATTACAATTTGATCTTTAGCAACATTTAAATTTTTACCTATTGATAAATTATTATCGGCTAATTTATTCCACAATTTCAAATCTGTTAAAGTCGTTCCAAACTTTAACGCAATGTTTCCTAAATTATCACCTTTTTGTACAATGTATTCTATGTTTTTACGCTCTGGATTCAATAGTAATTCCTCTTTTACCGCTACTTCTTCATTTGAAATTGTTAATGAAGCTCCAAGTTGAACATTAATGGTAGATAGAGCATTCCATTTTTGAAGATCAGCTACGGTTACATTATATTTCTTAGCTATATTACCAAGGTTATCCCCTTTTTGAACAATATAACTCGATTCAGAATCTGCAGTAATTGAAGTTGCTTTTGAAAATGGTAATTCTTCTTTAATTATTTTATTAGCTAAAACTTGATTTTTTATTTTAGGATCCGCAAGCGCAATATCGTTTTTCGGTTCATTTTTTATTACATCTGTATTTTCATCTCGTACAATTTTAATTGTCTTACCGTATGTTATTGTACTTCCTTTGAGTTTATTCCAGTTTTTAATTTGTGTAGTAGAAACATTATATTTCGTAGCAATTACTGAAAGATTATCACCTCTTTTTACTTTATAATAAGTAATCTTAGAGGATTTTTTATTTTGCAATACTGCAATAGCTGTATCTTTTATAGCAATTGATCTTGAAGTTTCAAATGGTTTTTCTCGCTGATCTAATTCATTTTTTGCATAAGCATAAATTTGATTTTCATTAGAAGCAAAAATGGCTACTTTATCCTGTGGTAATCTTAAAAAATGAGGCTCATCATTATAAAACGGAATAACATTGAGTTTATAAGAAGGATTAAGCAATTGTAATTGTGCTACTGGAACATCTAACAAATCGCTTATTTGTTTAAATGACATTTGCTGTTTGATCATTATAGTGTCAGTAGCAAAATGTTTTACTGTTGCTCTTTGTGGTACCATTCCGTGTTCCTTATGATATTCATAAAGGTACATGGTTGCTAAAAATGCGGGAACATAACCTTGTGTTTCTTTTGGTAAGTTTTTGCGAATATTCCAATAGTTTTTTTGTCCTCCAGATCGTCTAATCGCTTTAGAAACATTTCCTGGACCTGAATTATATGATGCTAAAACTAAATCCCAATCGCCAAATATTTTGTACATATTAGTCATGTACTGCGTGGCTGCCTGACTTGACTTTAATGGATCGCTGCGTTCATCTACATAAGAATCGATTTTTAATCCATATTGTTTTCCAGTGTGATACATAAATTGCCACAATCCCGTTGCTCCCATTTTAGAAACTGCTCTAGGATTCAAAGCTGACTCTACAACTGCTAAATATTTAATTTCTAAAGGAACATTTTGCTTAGCTAAAGCTTCTTCAAAAAGTGGAAAGTAATATTCTGAAACACCCATTAAACGTTCAAAAGATTTTTTTCTATTTTTCAAAAAAGATTTGATAATATTTTCAAGCCCATGATTATACTCGATATTAAATGGAGATTTGGCATCCATTGCTGCTAAACGTTCTTTCAAAAGTGCTGTTGGCAATTCAAAATCTACTTTTGCATCAATATTTAGATTTTCAATATCAGAAGTAATTGTATTGTATAAATCTAAACTAGTTAACTCGTTCATCCATAAGCTGTCAACACGAGAGGCAAGTTCATTGTTAACAAACGATTTTTTAATGGAATCTAAGTAAGATAATTTAATTTCTATTTTTTCAACGCTTTTATTTTCGGCACTTTCTTGAGCAAATGTTGATGTAGAAAAAGCTAACAAAAGGGATAGGGCTGTATATTTTACATTCATAATATTTCGATCAAAGGGCTATTTTTCAAATAATTATAAAACTTGGATTTGCAAACATAATAGGTAAAAAACTAAAAATTTGTTTATAAAGTGTTAAAAATGAAATATGCAGCTTTTTTTAAAGTAATTTATTATTAATTCTCTATTATAAGTTTACTGAAATAGTAAGTAATTTGTTAAATAATAAACCTCAGCTTAAATTAATTGCTGAGGTTTTTTATATAAAAATAGGAATCACATTCGTTAATTGATCATTTCTAAATGGATCTTTATTGTTAATCTAAAATTGCCGCAATTCCAGGTAGCACTTTTCCTTCCAGCATTTCCAGCATCGCACCACCTCCAGTAGATACATAGCTAACTTTATCTTCCAGACCAAATTGCTTTACAGCAGCAACAGAATCCCCACCACCCACTAATGAGAAGGCTCCATTTGCAGTAGCTTCAGCAATGAAGTTTCCTAGTTCAATAGTTCCATTGGCAAAGTTTGGCATTTCAAAAACACCTAATGGTCCATTCCAAAGAATTGTTTTAGATTCCATAATTACTTTTTTAAAGTTTTGCAATGATTTAGGTCCAGCATCTAAGCCTTGCCATCCATCAGGAATTTCTTTTACATCGACAATTTTAGTTTCGGCATTATTTGCAAAAGCATTTGCTGCTACAACATCAACAGGAATATGAATTTGAACCCCTTTCTCTTTTGCTAATTTTAAAATCTCTAGGGCTAAGTCTTGTTTGTCATCTTCACAAATAGAATCACCTATTTTACCACCTAAAGCTTTTACAAACGTAAAGGTCATTCCACCACCAATAATCAGGTGATCGACTTTATCTAAAATATTTTCTATAACTGTGATTTTCGAAGAAACCTTAGATCCTCCTAAAACTGCGGTAACTGGTTTTTCACTATTTTTTAAAACTCTATTCAAACTTTCAATTTCTTTAGCTAATAACAAACCAAAACATTTTTTATCGTTAAAAAACTGAGCAATAATTGTAGTTGAAGCGTGTGCTCTATGCGCTGTTCCAAAAGCGTCATTGACATAAATATCTCCTAAAGAAGCTAGATCTTTGGCGAAAGCAACATCACCTGCTTCTTCCTCTTTGTGAAAACGCAAATTCTCTAACAATAAAACTTCACCTACTTTTAAATCAGAGGCTGCAGAAGAAGCTTCCTCACCAATACAATTTGAAGCAAATTTCACTGGAACTCTAAGAATTTCAGAAGTTTTTTCTAAAATATGTTTTAGCGAATACTTTTCTTCAACACCTTTTGGTCTGCCTAAATGCGACATCAAAATTACGCTTCCACCTTTAGCCAAAATAGCGTCAATTGTAGGTTTTGCAGCTTCAATACGGGTTGCGTCAGTGACATTGAAATTCTCATCTAAGGGCACATTAAAATCAACTCGTATTAATGCTTTTTTATCTTTGAAATCGAAATCATTTAAAGTTTTCATCGGTGTATTTTTTAGTTTGTTTAATTCGAAAGAATAACAAATATAGGACTTTTAAATTACTACTAAATCACAGAAAAGCGCTTTTACTAAAGTTACTGCAACGAAATCGATGTAATATTATTAATTTTATATTTTATTGGTACTATAAATTAACACAGATGAAACTAAAAAAATGGTTTCACTATTATTAAAACACCTTTAAAACGGCATTATTCTAATTTAAAGCGCAACTAAAGTTTCAATTATTAAATTTTAGTCTAAACCATTTTCTATTATCTTTGCTTTATGCAATTCTCAGAAATATTAGGACAAGAACATATAAAAAGTCATTTGACAAAAAGTGCTGATTTAGGTAGAATTCCACATGCACAATTATTCATAGGTGCTGAAGGTAGTGGTACTTTACCCATGGCTGTTGCTTATGCCCAATATTTAATTTGTAGTAATCAAGACAGTGAAAACCAAGGGTCAAATCAGGCTTGCAATTTAAAATTTCAGAAAATTTCTCATCCTGATTTACATTTCATTTATCCCACTGTGAGCACCGAAGGTGTAAAAACTAAACCAAAAAGTATTGATTTTATAACAGAATGGCGTCAATTTTTAGACAATAATTCATACGGCAGTTTATTTGATTGGTATCAAATTCTTGGTGTAAAAAATAAGCAAGGTGAAATAAGAGTTGATGATGCTCAGGAAATTCTAAAATTATTAGCCCTTAAATCATTTGAAGGTGGATATAAAGTAATGATTATTTGGATGGCAGACAAGTTAAATATTGCCGCGTCTAATAAATTATTGAAACTATTAGAAGAACCTACAGATAAGACACTATTTATATTAATTGCTGAAAATGAGGAAGATATTATACAAACCATCCGTTCGCGTTGTCAAGTATTGCATTTCAACGGTTTACCTGAAAAAGTGATTGCCGATGCATTAATTTCTAATGAAAATACCGAATTTAATGTTGCTCATAACATTGCCCATCAAGCACAAGGTAATTATAACAAGGCATTACAATTGCTCCAACCTGATAGCGAAACAACATTTTTTGAAAAATGGTTTGTAGATTGGGTCCGAGCTGCATTTAGAGCCAAAGGAAATGCAGCAGCGATTCAGGATTTGATTCAATGGAGTGAGCAAATTGCTGGTTTAGGAAGAGAAACACAAAAAAAGTTTCTTCATTTTTGCATTGATATGTTTCGGCAAGCGTTATTATTAAATTATCAAACGCCATCACTCGTTTATATGCAACCTAAAGTGGAGAAGTTTAAGTTGGAAAACTTTGCGCCTTTCGTAAATGGAAATAATATAAATGATATTTTCAAAGAACTTTCTCATGCAATGTATCATATTGAACGCAATGGTAATGCTAAGATTATTTTAACCGATTTATCAATCAAACTAACACGTCTAATTCATAAAAAATAAAGAATGAACAACATTACATCTATTTTAATCTTAATATTTTTAGCCATAACTTTTCTACAATCTGGTTATGACAAACTCTTTCACTGGAAAGATAATGTAGATTGGTTAAAAGGTCATTTTTTAAAAACACCATTAAAAAACCAAGTACCGTTAGCTTTAGCAAATATTTTAATATTAGAGTTGATTTCAGGCATTCTATGCGTAGTAGGCTGTATTGAATTATTAATAAACAATGGACGAATTTTTGGGTTCTATGGAGCGGTATTTTCTTGTATAACTTTACTTATGTTGCTTTTTGGACAACGATTAGCTAAAGATTATGATGGCGCTAGAACTATTGTAATCTATTTTATACCTGCTATTTTAGCAGTATATTGGTTAAATTAAAATTGCAATAAATTAATAAATAATTACATTTTATAACAATGACATCAAAACATCCTTCAGAATCCTTAACTATATTAACCGACTTAGTTTTACCAAGCGAAACAAATCCTTTAAACAATCTTTTTGGTGGCGAATTATTAGCGCGTATGGATCGTGCTGCAAGTATAGCTGCTAGACGACATTCCCGTAGAATTGTAGTAACCGCTTCAGTCAATCACGTAGCCTTTAATAGAGCTATTCCGTTAGGAAGTGTTGTCACTGTAGAAGCCAAAGTTTCACGTGCTTTTAAAAGTTCAATGGAAATATTTATTGATATTTGGGTAGAAGATAGGGAATCAGGAAATAAAACTAAAGCCAATGAAGCTATTTATACTTTTGTAGCCGTTGATGACACAGGAAGACCTGTTGAAGTACCACAAATAGTTCCTGAAACTGACTTAGAAAAACAACGTTATGAAGCCGCTTTAAGACGTAAACAATTAAGTTTAGTTATTGCTGGAAAAATGAATCCCCACGATGCAACAGAATTAAAAGCCTTGTTCATTTAAAGCTACTTAATTAGCTATATATTTTTTTTTAAATTATTCTTAAAATGAAAATTAATCGTTAAAAAAAGTAGTAATTTTACATAAATAAATATTCATACATAATTGGAAATTTTTAAGCTAACAAATAGGCTGTCAGTTTCTTATAATTATAAAGTAAAATACGTAGATGAAAGAAAAGGTAAAAGAAAAGATGAGTACAGAAAAAGAATCCAAATTAAAAGCGTTACAGCTTACGCTTGATAAACTAGACAAAACCTACGGAAAAGGTACGGTAATGAAAATGGGCGATAAAGCCATCGTTGAAGTAGAAACTATTTCATCAGGATCGCTTGGGATTGATTTAGCTTTAGGTGTAAATGGCTATCCTAGAGGAAGAATTATTGAAATTTATGGACCGGAATCTTCTGGTAAAACTACTTTGACACTTCACGCAATTGCAGAAGCTCAAAAGGCAGGAGGTATTGCCGCTTTTATTGATGCAGAACACGCATTTGATAGAAATTATGCTGAAAAATTAGGCGTAGATATCGAGAACCTCATCATCTCTCAACCAGACAATGGAGAACAAGCACTAGAAATTGCTGAGAACTTAATTCGTTCAGGCGCAATTGATATTGTTGTAATTGACTCGGTTGCTGCGTTGACTCCTAAAAGTGAGATTGAAGGTGAAATGGGAGATTCTAAAATGGGGCTTCACGCTCGATTGATGTCGCAAGCATTAAGAAAATTGACTGGAACCATTAGTAAAACTAATTGTACCGTTTTCTTTATTAACCAGTTAAGAGAAAAAATTGGTGTCATGTTTGGAAATCCTGAAACTACAACAGGTGGTAACGCATTAAAATTTTATGCTTCCGTACGTTTAGATATTCGTCGTTCCACTCAAATTAAAGACGGCGATAATGTTTTAGGTAATAGAACTAAAGTAAAAGTGGTGAAAAATAAAGTTGCTCCACCTTTTAAAATCGCTGAATTTGATATTATGTATGGTGAAGGAATTTCTAAAACAGGAGAGATTTTAGATTTAGCTGTAGAATTTGAAATTATTAAAAAAGCAGGTTCTTGGTTTAGTTATGGTGAAACCAAATTAGGACAAGGACGAGATGCTGTGAAATCTTTGATAAAAGACAACCCAGAATTAGCTGATGAATTAGAAGTGAAAATAAAAGCTAGAATAAAAGAATTAGCAGATGCATAATCCGTTTTTGCTTTAAATGTAAATGCCCGAAAATTATTTCGGGCATTTTTTTTGACTTTTAGATTTATGAATTTTATTATATTATTGAGGTTATACCAATTGTGTTTTAAATTTACTGCTTTGTTTCTTGTCAAATCGAGCCCATCGTCTGCGCTCAGGACAGGCTTTTAGTCGAGATTATAAATGACTTGAAAAAAGAGTTTCGACTGCGCTCAACCAGACAAAAAATCACAAGCTTATTACATTCTAGTCAAAGGTGAAGTGGTATTACAAAAACAATAACTCTACAAAATTTAAATCATTAAAAGAATGTAAGTATTTGAAGAGCTACCTCAATCGTAGCTGTATATATTTTAGCTATTTTCAATAAAACACATTTAATTTATGGTCGTTTGCCTAAAAAATGATGGTGCTGGATGAATTAATTTTGTAACTAAGAATGAGTTAAATGCGTTTAAAACATATTTCATAACAGATTCTAAATTTAAACACTTTTTAAAGCAACCTTTTGCATTAATTATTCTCTTAGATATAGTGATCACAGAATTATTAACCTTAAATGAAAATAAAATGAAAAAAATTGCACTGCTATTAGTATTTGTTACCACACTATTTAGTTGTAACCTTGACAATGATGAAAGAGAAAATTATAATTTTAGCGTATTACCAGTAGAAAGTTATACATTACCTGAGAATTTTAAACTAGGTGAAACTTATACTATTAAATTAAAGTATCAAAAACCCACTTCATGTCATCTCTTTCAAGGTATTTATTATGATAAAGAATTAAATACACGAACAATTGCCATACAATCAGCTGTAAATGCCAATCAAGTATGTAGTACAGAAGTTCCTGCAGTATCCGAAGTTGCATTCAATTTCTTAGTAACTGCTACCGGCTCTTATATTTTTAAGTTTTACAAAGGTAAAGGAGCTGATGGTAAAGATTTATTTGAAGATGTTGAAATAAATGTAGTTCCGTAATTTAAAAATCGTGTGGCATTAGAACAAATTATTGCTGACTGTAAAAAGAATCACCCCAAAGCTCAAGAGCAACTATATCAATTATTTGCTAAAAAGTTTTTTGGGGTGTGTCTTAAGTATTCTCGTAATTATGATGATGCACAAGACAATTTACAAGATGGTTTTATAATTATTTTTAAAAAAATAGAGCAGTTTACTGGTAAAGGCTCTTTTGAAGGTTGGGCAAAAAGAATCCTAATTAATAATGCATTGTTACGCTTAAAAGATGTTCGTTTTCTTGAAATAATAGACGATCACATTGCTAGTGTTGATGTTGAAATAGACGATGAAACAATATCTCTTGAATATCTACTACAAATTATACAAGAACTTCCTGATCAATATCGAATTGTCTTTAGCTTATATGTTCTTGATGGCTACTCACATAAAGAAATAAGTGAAATGCTAAAGATTTCTACAGGTACAACAAAATCAAATCTGTTTAGAGCACGATTAATTCTAAAAGAAAAAGTTGAAAACATAACACAAGTTAATTTCCAATCATCGGCAAAATGAAAAGTAAAAAAAATATAGACCGATTGTTTCAAGAAAGATTTAAAGATTTTGAATCAGCACCTAATGATCAAACGTGGTCTGTGATCCAAGTTGGATTAAAAGATAAAAAAGAAAGAAGAGTTATTCCAATTTGGATAAAATATTCTGGAATAGCCGCTGCGTTTTTACTTGGTGTTTTTCTATTAAATACGCTTTTTGAATTCAATATTGAAAGTGAAAATAATATTGTCATTGAAACAAAAATTTTGGATACTAAAAGTAAACAAAAGGATAGCGCTTCTGTTAAAAACAAAACTAAAATTAATTTTCATAAAGATTATAAAGTGGTCAAAAACAATTTGCAAACACCCAATGATGATCAGAAGCAAAATGCAACATTCAAAAAAACCAAAATAGTTTTCGCTAAACCTTTAAATCAAAAAATTGTTTCGAATAATAACCGTAAAAGTGATCAAACCGTTAAAAACGAAAATAATTCTGAAAGAAAATTAAATAAAGATTTGCTTTTCAATGATGAGATTATCGGTAAAAACGATTATTTACCGCAAAATATATCCGTTAAAAAAAATAAAAATAAAATGGATATTGAAAAAAGTGATTTGGTTACAGATAAAATAATTTCTTCTAAAGATATTATTACAAACGCAGAGACTGAAAACGAATTAGAAGCTATTTTAAAAAACAAATCTAACAAAGAGATAGTTATTGTAAATAATTTAGAAAATAAGTGGCAAATCACACCTAATGTAGCGGCAGTGTTCACCAATTCAAACGCTGTGAGTATCGACCCGCAATTTGCGGAAAATACTAAAACGACAAATAATAAATTAAGTTATGGTGTAAGATTAGATTATGCGCTAAATAAAAAATTTACACTTCGATCTGGAATTAACAAAATCGCTGTAGGATACAATACTAATAATGTTACTTATTCCTCAGGATTAAACACAGTATCATTAGCAAATGTCAAATTGAATAACAATAATATGTTTGAAATTCGAAGCAGCAGTGGTAAAACGTCCTTAATGACCTTTGAGCGAAATTTACAAAAAACTAATATCGGCAGTATTAATCAAAGCATGAGCTATTATGAAATTCCTCTTGAAATTTCCTATTCCCTTTTAGATAAAAAAATAGGCATAAATATAATAGGCGGCGTAAGTACTTTATTATTGGATTCTAACAAAATAGCGTTAATTTCGTCAGAAACAAACCAACAAATAGGGCAAGCTAATAACTTAAATAGTACTATTTTTAGTAGTAACATAGGGATAGGATTTAATTATCAATTTATAAAATCGTTTCAATTTAATTTTGAACCAATGGTAAAGTATCAATTAAATACATTCTCAAATAGTTCAAATGTTACAACACCCATACTAATTGGTTTGTACTCTGGAATTAGTTATAGCTTTTAGTGATTTTTTTTCGAATTCAAGTAACTGCGTGTATATTATCTCACGAACTTCATCTCGAATTTCTTTTCGATTTAACGCCGTTTTTTTTAATGTGGAGACATGATGATGCATTTTTACACGCATTAATCCCGGACTTCCGCTAAAGAAAGTATAAGAAAACCTCTTTTTATTATCTGCAAAAGTTATGGGTGCAATTGGAATTTCATGTTCAATGGCTAATCTAAACGCACCGTCTTTAAAAGTATCTAGCATTATAGACTCATCATCAGGAACACCTCCTTCGGGAAAAATGCAAATACTTAAACCTTGATTTATTCTTTTTTGAGCACGATCAAAAACTTCCATTCTGCTTTTAGAGGAATTCCTATCCACTAATATACAAGTCCTTTTATAAAAAAAGCCAAATAATGGAATTTTAGATAATTCCTTTTTACCCACAAATACAAATGGATTTTTAGTCAAAGCAAGCATTAACATTATATCGGCCATTGATGTATGATTAGCAACTATCATATAACTTTTACCTAATTGCATGTCTTGGCTTTTATCTATTTTATAACGAAAACCCATTCCAAAAAGAATAATTTTTGCCCAAATTCGGGCCATTTTAAAAAAATAAGGATAACCATTTTCTGTTATGATCGAAAGGACTAAAAATGGAAACATTAAAAGTATAGGAATAGCCATTAAGATATAAAACCAAATACGCCACAGTGTCCAAAAAATAATTTTTACTATTCTCATAACGCCAAAAGTAAATAAAAGTCTGTAAGTTTGAATGAGTCTAACCGCAAAGTGCACAAAGTTTTTCTCAAAGTAAAAAAGAAAAAGATGACTGAAAATGAAATTTCTAAAATCATAATAGGTTTAGCGATACAAGTTCACAGAAGTTTGGGCCCAGGTTTATTGGAAAACGCTTATAAAGAATGCCTCTTCTACAAAATAAATCAATTTGGTCTTTTTGTTGAAAAAGAAAAAGTTTTACCATTGGTATTTGAAGAGGTGAAGTTAGATTGTGGATATCGCGTTGATTTACTAGTAGAAAATAAATTGATAATTGAACTTAAAAGTGTGGAGTCGCTCTGCGATATTCATTTAGCTCAAACTTTGACTTACTTAAAACTGGGAAATTACAAACTAGGACTTTTAATAAACTTTAATGAGGTACTGCTTAAAAATGGAATTAGAAGAGTGGTTAACAATTTGTAAAAATCAAAGTTTAGAAAAGTTTAAATACAAAAAAGTTAAAAATGAACGCCTACCTTTTAAAAAACTTTACAACCTTTGCACTAAAAAAATAAACTTGGCAAACTTTGCGAAAACCTTTGCAAACTTTGCGGTTAATTAAATTTACAATGGCAAAAATACTTACAGGCGTTCAAAGTACCGGAACTCCACATTTAGGAAACTTACTTGGCGCAATCATTCCAGCAATAGCATTATCAAATAAACCGGAAAACGAATCGTTTCTTTTTATAGCCGATTTACATTCGATTACTCAAATAAAAAACGGTGAAACTTTACGTGATAATACCTACAGCACCGCCGCAGCTTGGCTTGCTTGTGGTCTTGATGTAAATAAAGTAGTTTTCTATAGACAATCTGATGTTCCACAAACAGCAGAATTATCGTGGTATTTAAGTTGTTTTTTTCCTTTTCAACGTCTGAGATTAGCACATTCATTCAAGGATAAAGCAGATCGATTGGATGATGTAAATGCAGGTTTGTTTTCTTATCCAATGTTGATGGCTGCAGATATTTTGCTTTACGATGCAGAGTTTGTTCCCGTAGGAAAAGATCAATTGCAACACCTTGAAATTACTCGTGATGTAGCGTCTCGTTTCAATCATCAAATGGGAGAAACATTTGTAATTCCTGAAGCTATTGTTCAACAAGATGGTTTACTAATTCCCGGAACAAATGGTGGAAAAATGAGTAAATCAGCTAATAATATTATTAATATATTTCTAGATGACAAATCGTTGCGCAAACAAGTAATGAGTATAGAAACAGATAGTACGCCACTTGAAAATCCTAAAAATCCAGAAACTTGTAATGCTTTTGGAATTTATAAATTATTAGCCACTGAGGAACAATTAGCAACAATGACATCCAATTATCTTGGTGGGAATTATGGTTATGGTCACGCCAAACAAGCTTTGTTTGAACTAATTTGCGAAAAATTTAAAACTGAAAGAGAAAAATACAATTACTACATCAACAACCGTCCTGAGGTTGATGCTCTATTAAAAATTGGTGCTAAAAAATCAGCGACTATTGCTAATGGCGTTTTAGCCAAAGTAAGAGAAAAGTTAGGTTACGAGAATTAACTTGTAGAATAAAATTGACCGCAGATTCGCAGATTATACTAATATTTTAATCTGCGATTATGCCAAACAAGCTTTGTTTGAATTAATTTGCGAAAAACTTAAAACAGAGAGAGAAAAATACAATTATTACATCAACAAACGTCCTGAGGTTGATGCTTTATTAAAAATAGGTGCTCAAAAATCAGCGACTATTGCTAACGGTGTTTTAGCCAAAGTAAGACAGAAGCTAGGTTACGAGAATTAACTTATAGAAGAAAATTGACCGCAGATTCGCAGATTATACAAATATTTTAATCTGCGAATCTGCGGTTATGCCAAACAAGCTTTGTTTGAATTAATTTGCGAAAAACTTAAAACAGAGAGAGAAAAATACAATTAATACATCAACAACCGTCCTGAAGTTGATGCTTTATTGAAAATAAGTGCTCAAAAAGCAGCAACTCTTGCCAATGGTGTTTTAGCCAAAGTAAGAAAAAAGTTAGGTTACGAGAATTAATTTATAGCAACTTATGGGAATCCCTTTTTAGTATAAAAACTGGAGAGGGATTTTTTTATGTAAAGATTATTAATAGTGGGTATTTGTTATGCGATTTAGAAAGTATATATTTACTAAAAAATGTGTTGAAAAACAGTAACTTTAACAATTTAATCATGAAACAAACCACAAACCACAAACCACAAACCACAAACCACAAACCACAAACCACAAACTATTAAACTATTTTGGTAAAACTGCACTATTTGTTTTATTACTCTTTACGACAAGTAATTGTCAAGTCGAGGAACAAGATATAAATATATCTTTGCCTCAAAATATAAGTAATGCTAAAATTTGGTTAGAACAAAATCCTAATTTACCACTAAAAAGTAATAGTTTTTATAAAGGTGATATAGATTGGATCAAAGCTTTTGAGTTAGGACAAAATATTTACGTCCCAATTTTAAACTCAAATACAGTATTATTAAAAGATAACAATATAGAATCTGAAAATAAATTTCCCTATTCTTTTCTTGTTTTTAATCAGGATGAAAACAAGAATTATAAAGTACACTTAAAAGTATATGTCACTAATGATGCTCACAAAAAAGAAAAATTAGAAATAGTATCATCACCTTCCATAACATTTGATCAACATAACAAATTAGTACCAAACCTATTAAAAAAAAATCCTACGTCAGCAAACTATAGAAATGATGTAGCCCCAGAGCCCGTATGTGAATGGTATGGATATTATGAGATTTGCTATGACCCTAACACAGGGGAAACCACAAAAACGTTGTTATACACATTTAAAATATGCAGTAGTGATTGGTTATGGGAACCTAATACTCCTGGCGGTGGAAATAGTGGTGGAACAAAGCCAGATGGTATAGCTAAAGAAGATAAAATTGATGATTCTGAACTTAGTGGAAAAGCAAAATGTTTAAATGATTTACTTAATAAAAAAGGTGATTCTTTCGTTAAAAAATTATTAGCCAATTTTGCAGGTAAATCAAAATTTGATATTAAAATAGTTTCTAAAGATAAAGTTTTTAGTAAAGATGAAAATAATAATACTCATGAAATTAATGGGAAAACAATATACAATTCATTAATTAATCGTTCATTAATTACAATTGAGATTAGCAAAACTAGAACAAATTATAATTCGAATTTAGAAGCAGTAAGAACGTTATTACATGAATATATTCATGCAGATATAACAAGTAAATTGAATACTGATCCTAAAGATGGTGAATCAGACTTCCAAAAATCGTATATAAAATATGGTGACCAACATGAAGCAATGGGAAGTATATATATTAATAGTATGAGAGATGCCTTAAAAGCATTTCATAAAGAAATACTCACGACTGATTATAAAGCTTATATTAATTATTATGATCAAACACCTAGCGATTCATTTTATGAGGCTTTAGCTTGGGGAGGTTTAAAAGATAATAACATTAAAACATGGAAAGATTTATCCTCAGAAAAAAAAGCAGAAATTGAGTACTATGCAGAAAGAGCTGCCAAATTATCAAAAATTTCACCTTGCCCAGAAGATTAATTATGAAGACATCTAAAGTTATTACTGTATTATTATTATTTCTTCTTACAACAACAATTAAAGCACAAGAAACTCACAAAGACTCTCTTTTTTTTAAAATCGATTACAATTATATAAAGCAATCACAAAACAATCATGCAATTTATGAACTTCTTGACAATCGTGATATAAGAAATGGTGCTGTTTATTTTCAATTTTATAAAATCGTACACATTGTCAGTCCAAAAAAAATACAATGTTTTAAAAAATTTGCTAAAACCGCAAAATTATACAGTAAAAACCAGAAAAATAAACTAAATGAATATGAAATAATAAAATTATTTAAAAACAATATTGTGATTTTAGTAAACAAAAAAAGAGAATATATAGAAGTTAGTCCAGTTTTTGAAATCGAATAAAACGTGAAAATTATTAAAAAAGTAATCATACTATTTGATAATTGCTCTGAAGTTGATGCTTTATTGAAAATAAGTGCACAAAAATCAGCAACTATTGCTAATGGCGTTTTAGCCAAAGTAAGAGAAAAGCTAGGTTACGAAAATTAAGTTACACAAACTTATAAGAATCTCTTTTTAGTATAAAAACTGGAAAGGGATTTTTTTGTGAATATCATTAAAAGTGGGTATTTGTTGTGTGATTAATTTAACCTACTTTTACTAAACTCTTTTTAAGAAAATAGCTTTAACTGTAACCTTAAATCATGAAAAAACCACAAACCACAAACCACAAACCACAAACTACAAACTACAAACTACAAACCACAAACTACTAAACTATTTTAGTGAATTTTTACTTCTTTTTTTCTTAGTATTTACACTTAGTAATTGTCAGGAAGAAGAGGAAGCTGTTAAACCAGAAAACCAAGCCTCTAGCATCTATAAAAATGAAATAGACCGCTATTTAGAAACGTTAAAATTGAATGTTAATAAAAAACAGTTAGATAAAATTGAGGAGCTGATTACATCAATTGATATTAATAATTTAAAGAGTTTCACTTTAGAGTCCACTCAAAAAGTTTTAATTACAGATGTAAAACCATTGAAAGGATTGGAAACTGTAAATAAAACCAAAGCTTTATTCTTTCTTAATCAAGATAAAATTGTTCGATCTAGAGTAATTACTTTTACCAACAAAACAACTTTTAATGATTATGATAATGTAATCCTTTCAGTTTGGAACAAGAATAAAAACAAAAAACTATATTCTGGAATCGTTTCATTTTACAATCCTTACCAAGAAAGACTTCTCACGAATGAATTCGAAAATGGCATTCTTACTGAAAATGGAGTTTTAAGTTTGAAGAGAAATAAAAGCACTAAGAAAAACAGTAGAACGAATGGTTGTACCGATTGGTATTGGGTTACAACATATCAAGATGGAAACCATCTGGCGCTCGTTTGCAACGAGTGCCTACTTACCTTATAAAAACAATTCGTAGCGTTTGCAACGCGGCAAACTAAAACAGGAGTTAATTTATGGATGTAAATTTCTCTTTTAAAATCAATATAGTTGATTAAAAAAGAATGTCTGAGAAATACAAAGTTATCGATAGTACGGTACCTACTTTTATTACCATGACCGTTGTTGATTAGGTTGATTTATTTACACGTCCAGTATATTGCAACATCTTAGACGAATCATTAAATTATTGTATTAAAGAAAAAGGATTGAGTGTGCATGCCTATGTCTACATGACAAGTCATGTTCATTTAATAGCAACAGCATTTGATGGGGAGCTACAAAATGTTATTCGCGATTTTAAAAAATATACCTCTAAAAAACTAATAGAAGCAATACAAGAACATCCAGAAAGCAGAAGAGAATGGTTATTAAAAAAATTTAGTTTTGAAGCTAAAAAATCAGAAAGAGCTAAAAATTATAAATTATGGAAAGATGGTTTTCATCCCGTTATCTTAGATACTTTAGAAAAAATGGAACAACGAGTAAACTACATCCATTATAATCCAGTTGAAGCGGAAATTGTATTTCATGAAAGAGATTATGTAAATAGCAGTTATAGAAATTATGAAGAAGAAAACACTGTTTTTTGTAACGTAAATGTTGAACCTTTATGGTAACTTGTCTAAGTAATCCGCGTTGCAAACGCTATAATTTTCATTGATTAAGTAAGTAGGTACTCGTTGCAAACGAGCACCAGAGGGAAATCCAGAAACCTGTAATGCTTTTGGAATTTATAAATTATTAGCCACTGAAGAACAATTAGCAACAATGACGGCTAATTATCTTGGTGGAAATTATGGTTACGGTCACGCCAAACAAGCTTTGTTTGAGCTAATTTGCGAAAAATTTAAAACTGAAAGAGAAAAATACAATTACTATATCAACAACCGTCCTGAGGTTGATGCTTTATTAAAAATAGGTGCTCAAAAATCAGCGACTATTGCTAATGGCGTTTTAGCCAAAGTAAGAGAAAAGTTAGGTTACGAAAATTAAGATGTAGAAATAGATGAAAATCCCTTTTTAGTTTAAAAACTGGAAAGGGATTTTTTTGTGAATATCATTAAAAGTGGGTATTTGTTATGCGATTTAGATAGTATATATTTGATAAAAAATGTGTTGAAAAACATTAACTTTAACAATTAAATCATGAAAAAACCACAAACCACAAACCACAAACCACAAACCACAAACTACAAACCACAAACTACTAAACTATTTTAGTGAATTTTTACTTCTTTTTTTCTTCGTATTTACACTTAGTAATTGTCAGGAAGAAGAGGAAGCTGTTAAACCAGAAAACCAAGCCTCTAGCATCTATAAAAATGAAATAGACCGCTATTTAGAAACGTTAAAATTGAATGTTAATAAAAAACAGTTAGATAAAATTGAGGAGCTAATTACCACAATTGATATTAAGAGTTTAAAGTGTTTCACTTTAGAGTCCACTCAAAAAATTTTAATTGCAGATGTAAAACCATTAAATGGATTGGAGACTGCAAATAAAACCAAAGCTTTATTATTTCTTAATCAAGATAAAATTGTTCGATTTAGAGTAATTACTTTTACCAACAAAACAACTTTTAATGATTATGATAATGTAATCCTCTCTGTTTGGAACAAAAATAAAAATAAAAAACTATATTCTGGAATCGTTTCATTTTATAACCCCTACCAAGAAAGACTTCTAACGAATGAATTCGAAAATGGCATTCTTACTGAAAATGGAGTTTTAAGTTTGAAGAGAAATAAAAGCACTAAGAAAAACAGTAGAACGAATGGTTGTACCGATTGGTATTGGGTTACAACATATCAAGATGGAACCCAAATTAGTGAATATTTGTATACAACCTGTAACTCTTGCGAAGAAATGGCATATAAAACTAAGAATGATTGTGGTGGTGGTGGAAGCTCAGCAGGAGGAACTGGAAGTGGTCCTAAATTTCCGTTTTCGCCAAACAATGAAGATACCTACGATTACTTCTCTCCCGAAGGTGAACACATCAGATATCAGTTTATAGCTAACATTTGGAAAATTATCTTAATAAGTTTACCTGATGTGGTAGTGAAAGCTGTTCCTGAATCGCGTCCTTATTTGGTATTCAACTGGCCTCAAGACCAACAAAAAGCAGTTGGTGAAGGTTTTTTATTTAATTATGATAGTGGATCTAGCACTTGGACTGGAGTGCCTGCAACTGAGCAACTAATAGCCGAAGTAATCGAAGACAAAATTGATGACAGCAAACTTGATCCTTGCCCAAAAGCAATCGTGGAAAAATTGAAAAATTCTACAAACAATGATATTGCAGTTATTTTAAAGAAACTAGGAGCAAACAGTGTTTATACTGTTAATATGAAAATGGGATCTACAGCGCAAGGATATGCTATGACTCAAAAAATCTCACCAAATAACTATTTAATTACTGTTACAAATGATAGTTATACTAATAGTACACAATTATTTAGAGCTGCAGCCATGATACATGAAGTAATTCACGCCTACTATCATAGTGTAGTTGATGATAATAATTATCCGACTACTAATTTATCTTTAAATAATTTTCCTGCACTTTACCAAGCCTATGAACAAAAAATATATCCTTACGGTGCTACAGTAGCTCAACACGACCAAATGGCCACAGATTACGTCGATTCTATGGCGATGGCTCTACAAGAATATTATTACAATAACAATCCTGTAACCTATCCTTTTCCCTCTAATGAAGTTTTTACTGATTTGGCATGGGGGACATTGCAAGAAGCTTCAATATTTCAAGAGAAATTCAAGGATGGTGATTCAGCAAAAGAAAGGATTCTTAATAGATACGCATGTGAATCTATTGGAGGTACCGTTGAAGCAGGAACACCTAAACAACAAACAGCAGTAGGCAAACCCTGTAATTAAAATCTATATGATGAAAAATACAATAATATACTTAGCACTATGCATCGCCTATACTAATTACTCGCAAACTAAAAATAATTTAATATTAGACGACAAAGAGAAACTTGAAGCCATCAATGATTATTTTAAAACAATTGTAAAAGATAGTAATAGAGTGGTATTCATTGCCCAAGAAAAACTCAATTCTAATTTAACATTAGACGTTTTTAAACAAAATTTCATTCAAGCTATTGATCTTAAAGGAAATATAGTACCCGACACACACTTATTTAACGAAAAAGACTGGAAAAAATTTAAAAAACAAAATCAGGATCCACCTATCCAAGAGAATAGAATTTGGGATACCCATAAATATTGGGGCAAAAATGATTTTAGACATAGTAAAACCATTTTTGAAAGTATGAACCAAAAACCAGGTATTGAATTAATAATGGAAAAGTATAAAAAATATGATATTTGTGTATATAGTTTTTCTGAACCTATGTATTATCAAAACAAAAAATATCTGGTTTTTACAAATTTAAAAATCTGCATATCAGGCGGAAGTAAATTTGTTGTTGTTATGAAAAAAATAAAAGGCAAATGGATCCGAACCCATGAAGCTTTCAATCCAAATGAGACTTATTAGAAAAATGAGTATTAAGAAGACTGCTAATTCGCAGATTATTATAAATAGTAGTAATCTGCGAATTTGCTGTTTTTATCATATCGCCTCAAACAATTTCTCTGCTGTAACACCAAGTGGTAATCCAGCTCAAACAATTAGAACTTCAGCATATAATTATAAAATTTACATTAGCACAGATTATGAGAATAAAACTAAATTATTTATTGCTAGTCTGCAATTACACGAACTAGTACATGCAAATTTCTTTAGTTTAATAGATGATTGTTTAATTCAAAATAATTGTCAATTGTTGGTGACATTTCCTGAATTATGGGAATATTATGTTAGTGTATGTGATAATCAATATCCATCATCCCATCATCCCATCATGAGCAAATAGCAAATAGTTATGTAACTGCAATTTCAGTTGCCTTACAAGAATATCAACCTGGCTTACCTCAGCAAGTTTATGAGGATTTAGCGTGGAATGGATTAGAGGGTACAACTGTTTTTAATACATTGCATCCAATTGGAAGTGCTTCAAGACAACGCATTTTAAATAGAAAAGCTGCTGAGCAATCTGGTCATCCAATAGCGGAAGGCACATCACAAGAGCAAATAAATTATGGGAAACCATGTAATTAAAGTATTATGAGAAAAAATTTGTTATTAATACTAGTTATTATTTTAACTTTTTCGTGTTCAACTTCCATAAAAACTAAAGAGAAGCTTGAGTTAAGTAAAAATGAAAAAGAAATTATTAATAATTTTTTAGAAAATGAATTAGCATCTGCTGCATATAGATATAGAATCAATAATAACATAGTTGTTATCGAAACAACTATTCCCAAAAAACAAGTTTTGAGCGATTATTTATCTCTTCTAATAAATTATAAAAAGAGTCTAATTGACTCGATTCAAGCTGTAAAGATGACCAAGGAATTGGAAAAAGAACCTCAATATTATTGGAAAAATTCTGATTTTATAATCAAAAATTTGCAATCGCAAAGTAGCGAAGACTTTAGAAAAACAATTAAAACCGAAGAATATTTCAATTTGCCTAATAGAATAATCTTTCATTTATCAGTTCCTTTATTGATCAATGAAAAAGAAGCGTTGGTCAGTTTTATGTCAGGTAGTGGAGATACTGGTTTTACATCAATTAATAGTGGTATCGTATTAATGACAAAAAACAATGAAAACAAATGGGTTTTTAAATGCTTTTTAGGAAGTCCGTACTCATAATTAAAAACCAATCTGGCGCTCGTTTGCAACGAGTGCCTACTTACCTTATAAAAATAATTCGTAGCGTTTGCAACGCGGCAAACGAAAGCAGGAGTAACTTTAAGCAAGTATAATCCTATTGTTTGAGCACAAACGGCTAAAATTTCTGGTTCTAGTACAGATATAAATATGGTTTTTAACCAAGACTACATTAATGGAACAGGAAATATTAATCGCCCTACGGATTTATCTATCGCTACTACTCACCATCTGGCGCTCGTTTGCAACGAGTGCCTACTTACCTTATAAAAATAATTCGTAGCGTTTGCAACGCGGCAAACTAAAACAGGAGTTAATTTATGGATGTAAATTTCTCTTTTAAAATCAATATATTTGATTAAAAAAGAATGTCTGAGAAATACAAAGTTATCGATAGTACGGTACCTACTTTTATTACCGTTACCGTTGTTGATTGGGTTGATTTATTTACACGTCCCGTATATTGCAACATCTTTAACTATTCCGATGAAAGTGGACACCTCATTCCGGAGTAAAGTGTACAGTAGTTTTGATGATGATTTCTTGGGTTAAAATTAGACAAAAATTTTTACTGTTTTTTCATTTTTTTTCTCATGGATTCTCCCTTGAGTTCAAAGCGGATTGCCGAGTGGATAATTCGATCCAAGATCGCATCTGCGATTGTCTTTTCTTCAATGAGATCATACCAGTTTTTCACTGGTAGCTGTGAGCAAAAAATGGTTGCCCTTTTTTGATTTCTATCCTCTACCAAATCCATTAATATCATTTGTTTTTCATTATTGATGGCTTGTAGTCCAAAGTCGTCGATAATCAACAAATCGTGATTCCCCATCTGGCGCTCGTTTGCAACGAGTGCCTACTTACCTTATAAAAATAATTCGTAGCGTTTGCAACGCGGCCAACTAAAACAGGAGTTAATTTATGGATGTAAATTTCTCCCATCTGGCGCTCGTTTGCAACGAGTGCCTACTTACCTTATAAAAATAATTCGTAGCGTTTGCAACGCGGCAAACAGAAACAGTAGTTAATTTATGGATGTAAATTTCTCTTTTAAAACCTATCAGGGTTTTAAACCCTGATAGGATTAAATAAATCATATTGCCTCAAAAAATTTCCCTGGTAAAGGTCTAATAACTCCTTTAAGTTCCATATTAAACAATACTTTTTAATCTAAATCAAAATATTCTGAGGTTAAAAAGATAAAATACAATTACTAAATTAATAACTGTCCTGAGATTAATACTTTTTTAAAAAAAATAGGTGCACCATCTGGCGCTCGTTTGCAACGAGTGCCTACTTACCTTATAAAAACAATTCGTAGCGTTTGCAACGCGGCAAACTAAAACAGTAGTTAATTTATGGATGTAAATTTCTCTTTTAAAATCAATATATTTGATTAAAAAAGAATGGCCTCGCCTTCTCTTTATCTTAAAGATTATGAACCTATCAATATGTTTTTAGAAACTCAAAAAATAGATAAGAATAAGAAGCATATCTTACAAGTAGATAAAGCTCCAAATAAACGGACTTTAAGAATTTTTAATGGAGAAGAAGGAGCTAAACACATTTTAGATCCGACCGACCCCAAAGATTATACAGATGGTTTATTTGTAGAAAAACATTGGAAAAAAATGTACAAGCAATATGCTCAGGACACTATAAAAAAATATTGGAAAAAAGAAGATTTTCCTGAATATGATTTTATCCTAGAAGATGGAAAAGGATTATTTAAATATGATTTTATGGTGAGGTATATTGGTACTGGACTTGAAGATGCGATATTAATCTCTGAACCAATGTATTATATGAATAAAAAATACATTATGTTTTATTATAGTAAAGCATATTCTACAGGTGGAGGTAAATCTTCGACTGTTATTATGAAAAAAGAAAAAGAAAACTGGGTTATTGTAAGAGTTATTAGAGATAATGTTTATTGATTTTCTAGATGCAAAATCTATTAGATAGTATTTTATCAATAAAGCCGCAAATTCGCAGATTATCCTAATATAAAATTCTACGAATTTGCTGTTTTTATCATATTGCCTCAAATAATTTTCCTGGTAATGGTCTAATTACCCCTTTCAATTCCATATTCAACAACATCCCCATCTGGCGCTCGTTTGCAACGAGTGCCTACTTACCTTATAAAAATAATTCGTAGCGTTTGCAACGCGGCAAACTAAAACAGGAGTTAATTTATGGATGTAAATTTCTCCCATCTGGCGCTCGTTTGCAACGAGTGCCTACTTACCTTATAAAAATAATTCGTAGCGTTTGCAACGCGGCAAACAGAAACAGTAGTTAATTTATGGATGTAAATTTCTCTTTTAAAATCAATATATTTGATTAAAAAAGAATGTCTGAGAAATACAAAGTTATCGATAGTACGGTACCTACTTTTATTACCGTTACCGTTGTTGATTGGGTTGATTTATTTACACGTCCAGTATATTGCAACATCTTAGACGAATCATTAAATTATTGTATTAAAGAAAAAGGATTGAGTGTGCATGCCTATGTCTACATGACAAGTCATGTTCATTTAATAGCAACAGCATTTGATGGGGAGCTACAAAATGTTATTCGCGATTTTAAAAAATATACCTCTAAAAAACTAATAGAAGCAATACAAGAACATCCAGAAAGCAGAAGAGAATGGTTATTAAAAAAATTTAGTTTTGAAGCTAAAAAATCAGGAAGAGCTAAAAATTATAAATTATGGAAAGATGGTTTTCATCCCGTTATCTTAGATACTTTAGAAAAAATGGAACAACGAGTAAACTACATCCATTATAATCCAGTTCAAGCGGAAATTGTATTTCATGAAAGAGATTATGTAAATAGCAGTTATAGAAATTATGAAGAAGAAAACACTGTTTTTTGTAACGTAAATGTTGAACCTTTATGGTTACTTGTCTAAGTAATCCGCGTTGCAAACGCTATAATTTTAATTGATTAAGTAAGTAGGTACTCGTTGCAAACGAGCACCAGAGGGGGTAAATTTAAAACGATGCCGTTTTATATTCATGAAAACAAAACGTCTCACTTAGCCGCGATGGCAGTGGCATCCTTGCTGGGCGGGGTTCGCCCAGCAAGATATAATGTACAGCGGGACAACTCGTGTGGTATGCAAAGAGGTGCTGCTCCTACTAACAATAATAGAATTTGACACTACTACAACACTTATAATGCAGTACATTATGGGCTATTATATCGCCTCAAATAATTTACCTGGTAAAGGCCTAATAACGCCTTTTAATTCCATGTTGAGCAACATCCCTGAGATTTTATAAATAGGAAAATCACAGCGCAAGGCAATAATGTCCATCAGTTCTTTTCCTGTTATAAGGAGATAATCATACACTTTTTGTTCGTCCTCATCAAGGTTAACAAAGAGTTGTTTTTGAACAGGTTTAGAATCCTTTTGAATATCCCAATTTAAAATATACACTAAATCCGCAGCACTACTGAGGACATTTGCTTTCTGGGTTTTTATGAGGTTGTTACATCCTTGGCTATACTTATCGGTTACTCGACCGGGAACCGCAAAAACATCACGATTGTAATCATTTGCCATATTTGCTGTAATCAACGAGCCACCACGATCAGCTGATTCAATAACTATTGTTGCTTCGCTCATTCCCGCTACAATACGATTCCTTTTTACAAAATTTTCTTTGTCGGGATTTGCAGAACTCCAAAACTCGGTCATAAAACCACCGTTCTGCTCGACTTTGGCTACATATTTTTTATGGGTTTTCGGGTATATTTGGTTTAATCCGTGTGCTAATACGCCTATCGTTTGAAGATTGTGTTCCATGGCTAGTTGATGCGCAACAATATCAACACCGTAAGCAAAACCACTTACTATTATTGGGTCTAGCGGTGCGAGATCTTCGATTAGCTTGCGGCAAAACTCGGTTCCGTAGGACGTGATTTGGCGCGTTCCTACAATGCTGATAATTCTTCTGTTTTTTAGATTTATATTTCCTGAAGTAAATAATAAAAGCGGTCCATCGATACAGTGTTTTAATCGTTCTGGATAATTTTCATCTTGAAAATGAGCTATATTGATGTTGTTCCCTTTTATGAATTCCAATTCTAGATTCGCCTTTTCAAAAACTGATTTATCTTTTAAATTTTTCAGCAGTACAGAACCTACTCCATCAATTCCAGCTAGTTGTGATGCCTTAGCTTTAAAAACAGCCTCTGCACTTCCTAAATGAGTCAATAGTTTTTTGGCCATAATGTCGCCCACACCATCAATTCTTTGCAAAGCCAATAAATAAAATAAATCCTGTTCGTTCATGCTAATAATTTGAGTGTGAAATGTATACATTTTTATGCGAATTGTTAATAAAAATTGTGAATAAAATTTTGATAACTATTTTGCTTGTTTAACTTTGTAAGTATGAAAATCGAACAATATATCGCGCAGCTTTTATACCGTTATCAATGTGTAACTGTTCCTGGTTTCGGAGCATTTTTGACTGAGATTCAGTCGGCTCGATTGAATGAAAGTTTAAATTCATTTTCTCCTCCTACAAAAAGGTTAGCTTTTAATTCTAATCTTAAAAACAACGATGGTTTACTTGCCAATCATATTGCATTAGCTGAAAAAACTTCTTATGAATATGCACTAAGCGCTATTCAATATGAAGTTTTCAATATGAAAAAAGCATTGGATGAAAATGAGATATTATCTTTTAAAAATATTGGAGAAATTCGTTTAAATGCAGATAAAAATATTGTTTTCAGTCCGTATGATCAAATAAATTACTTAACAAGCTCTTTTGGCTTGACGCCGTTTATTTCTCCAATGCTAAAAAGAGAGATTTTTGAAAAGGAGATTGAAATCATTGAAGAAAATGCAACTATTACAATGGTTGCTGATTCTAAGAAAACTGCAAATCCATATTTGAAATATGCAGCAATTTTTATTTTAGCTTTAGGTGTTAGTGGTAGTGTTGGATATACACTCTATCAAAACCAAATAGCTTCTGAAAAGATTTTAGTTGAAACAGCGGTACAAAAACAAGTTCAAAATAAAATTCAACAAGCTACTTTTTTCATAGAAAGTCCTATTCCTGCTGTAACGCTTTCAATAAAATCAGATAAGGAAGTAAAAATGTCGTATCATATTATGGCTGGTGTTTATAGAGAAGAAAAAAATGCAAACAAAACATTGCGCAATTTAAACCGTTTAGGCTATGATGCAAAGCGTATTGCTCCAAATAAAAATGGCTATTATCCTGTTTTATACGGTAGTTATGCAACATTTGCAGAAGCTGAGAAGGCGAGAAAAGAAATCAATATTAAGCACAATCCTGATGCGTGGATTTTGATTGAATCATTGTAAAATTTAGATAAAATTTTGGTTAAGATAATCCGCAAAAAGCTCTTCGCTCTTTGCGGATTTTTTTTAAGATTTACTTTGAGCTTTCACTTTATGCGAAAAATAAAAGGCCGCTTCCTGTCTTATAATTTATTATAGTTTGGATTCTAATGGGTTTATTTAATCGGTTTTAGACGGATTGTTGATTGATTTACGAAAAAGCAAACATTTACTGTGCGAAGAGTAAAAAGGCTCTTAACTGCCTTTTTATAAAAATCATTATGAGATTAATTGAATAGGATCGATGAATTACTAAAAAATTAGCTTTTTTTTAAATTATATAGGTATTGCAGTATAACAATACATCAGAGATTTAAAATTTTAATTTTACTAACGGGTTTCTATATGTTGCGCTTTTAAATTACTGCAAAAACATATAATACTTTATTTACCAATTAATTAGACTAAAAAATTTACAGCTACAAATTAATAAATGGGTAAAAATTAGATTTGAAAAGATTGAAATACATAATTCTAAAAGTGACTCAAGAAACAATTAATGTGTTTAAGTGAAATAATAGTTGTTAACTACTAATCAATACTTTTATATAGGAACGCGAATAGGATCTCTCAAATTTTCATTATCACTTTAAAAACACTTTATTAAATTTAGTACCTATGATCTCCATTTTAACTTCTATATTTAAAATAGAAATAATGAAAAAAATCAGCCTACAGTAGCCTCGATTGAAGCGGCATCCTTTTACAAAGCTTCCAGCCTTAAAAAAGCTGGAGAATTTGTAAAAGATATAGCGGAAAGCGGGACAAAAAGTGAATGAAATACTAGAAAGTTCTGCTCCTAGTATTTAAAATCTTAATTCAAACTCGCCTTGTACATTCTCGCTTCGTTCCACGTGAATTTTTCACTATTTTTTTCCATCAGTGCGTTTAGCGATTCTTCCTTATAACCATCAAATGCTTCGGCCAGCGTTTGGATTTTATCCGCATTTAAAACTTCTGAAATTGAGACCGCTTTGGTTTGTATTAGTTGCACAAAATGTCCATAAATAGTCTGCTTTGTGAGCACTCTAATTGTCGCAATATCAGCAATGGAGTTCTTGTCAACCCATAAATCGTAAGTTTCTTGAATGGTAGATTTTTTAGGAACTTTAGTTTTGGATTTTTTTGATGTGTAGCGTTCTATATCTTTATCATCATCAATTAAAGTAACATTTAATTTTTTAAACTGTTCCTGAATAGCAGTTGTTTTATTGCTGATGTATTGCTTAATCTCATCAGAAGTTAATTTTTCTTTTGAAATTGTTTCTCCAGCAACTACGGTTTCTATCAATAATTTAGCTTTCATTAATTGCAAAACAGCTTTGGTTTGCCAATTTTCTAAAACAATTAACTCCTCATAGTAAGCCTTTGCTTTTTTACTGCGTTGTACTTCCTCAATTTTCCACAATATTTCAAAAACCAAATCGTCCAGCGGTTTGATAAAATAACTATAAGCCGCTTGAATACGCTCCGAAACATGATTTAAGTCGACTGTTTCCTGGCTAAAAAATTTATTTAATTGCGAAATAAATTTTCTGGAGGGATCCAAAAGTTGTTCCATACTCTCCGTTTGCTTTGCTGCCCAAACCGCTTGTTTAGACTTAATTGAAGTTTCACTATTGTCATTATAACTGAATTTATGATTGCGCCATTCTTGCGCTAAATTGCTCCAGTTAAAACTATTAGTCAAATAGTTATGAATAAAATTTTTGGTTTCAAAATGTAATGCATTTTTTAATAAATCATCTGAGGCTTTATTAAGCGAATAATCCATCACATCCTGATCGTTAGAAATACCATTCATTTGCAAAGGGGAAAGCAAAATAAGCCCTTCTAAAGAGCGCAAACGCGATAATGCTACGTATGCTTGGCCCGGAAGGAAAACTTGCGAAACATCAAGCGCTGCTTTATCAAAAGTCAAACCTTGGCTTTTATGTACGGTAATAGCCCATGCTAATTTTAAAGGATAATGAACAAATGTTCCTAAAACCTCTTCTTCAATTTCCTTGGTCGTTTCATCAACTTTGTACCTAATGTTTTTCCACTCGTATTTGACAACCTCAATTGTTTTATTTTCATCAGGAAAATGAACCAAGATTTCTTGAGAAGAAAGGGACTTGATAATTCCCATTTTTCCATTGAAATAATTCTTGTCAAAAGAAAGATCATTCTTTACAAACATGACTTGAGCGCCAACTTTTAACTTCAATTCTTGCTCTACTGGAAAAATTTTATCTGGAAAATCGCCAACAATATCTGGATTGTAAACGACCAATTTTTCATTTAGATTTTCTAAAGCCTGCGCGTTCATTGAATCGGCTTTGTTGTTGTGAGTCGTTAACGTGATGTAACCTCTGTTTGCTTTTAAATCAAAGTCGGGTTTAACATATTGGTTAAGCGTTTGTATGTCTTGCAACGAAATTTGGTTGTTGCGTAAATTATTTAAAACCGAGATAAATGTATCATCGCTCTGGCGGAAAATTTTTGATAATTCAATATACAATGGCGGGTTTTGCTGTACAACATGCGAATGGAAAAAGAATTTTCCTTTATAATGTGATTTAAGTGTGCGCCATTCTTCATCCCGAATTACTGGTGGAAGTTGTAATAGATCACCAATATATAAAACTTGAACGCCACCAAAAGCCACATTCCTTTTTCGAACGGACTGCATCATGAAATCCATTGCATCTAATAAATCAGAACGAAGCATACTGACCTCATCAATAATCAGTAGTTCCATGTTTCTAATCACCGATTTTTTTAATCCACTCATTCTAAAATGTCTTCGCAAAGTGGCCTTAGTTTCAAATTTTGTGTGATCTGAAAATTGTGGTGAAGAATTATCAGGTATAAAACCTCCAAATGGCAATTGAAACATAGAGTGAATTGTAACTCCGCCCGCGTTTAAGGCAGCAATTCCTGTAGGTGCAACCACTACAGTGTTTTTATGTGTTGTTGCAATTATTTCGCGTAAAAGCGTAGTTTTTCCTGTTCCTGCTTTTCCAGTAAGGAAAACTGAACGATCTGTTTGATTTATAAATTTTAATGTATAAGCGGCAGCTTCTGAAATTGTTTGCATTTGACGTTAATATGTATAGCTAATATATTGAAAATTAAGGATACTATTTTAATTTTTAATCAATTAATTGTATTCTAATTGCTATTCTTAAATGCTACTTTAAAGATGCCTGTAACAGTTTAAAAATACTTTTATACCATTTAAAAAGTTAAACTACTAAAACTGTTATAATTGATAAGATAAATAATCTTTAGAGTTAAGTTTAATACTAAAATTAAAAAAAATAGTATCAAAAAAAAACCTTCATTCTAAGATAAATGAAGGTTTTTAACGAGTTAATAGGTACGCTTATTTTTTAATCTCTTCTTTTTTCTCCGCTGATTTATATTGATCGTTTAATGACTTAATCATTTCTTTAGTAATATCAAATTTATCTTCGGCATACAGGATAGAGGCAGCATCACCCGTACCGTAGATATAGGAATATCCTTTTTCCTTACCATACGATTTGATAAACTTCTTTACATTACTTACTAATGAATCCATTTCTTTACCACTCTCTTGTTGCAACTCTTGCTGTAAAGCTTGTTGTGCGTAACCTAATTGTTGCTCTCTTTTTTGTAATTCAGCACCTTTTTTCTGTGCCCATTCTTGCCCATTTGCTTGTGCTTGTGCTTGAAAGCCAGCCGCTTCCTGCTTAAATCTATTTATTTCAGCTTCTAATTGACGACCTTTTTCTTCTGCTTTTGTTTTGTATTTTGCTTCTAAATCTTTTGCTTCTGTATATTGTTTCATCAATTCAGAAGTATCTACGTATGCTGTTTTCACTTCCTTAACTGCTTCTACAGGCTTGTTACATGCAACTACTGTAATTGCTAATGCGATAATTGCTAATGCTTTTTTAATCATGATTTTTGTTATTTCTTTTTGTTAATCGTTAGTTTCAATTTAATGAATTATTTATTTTTTGGTATTAATGACAAAAATATAAAAAATTATATAGGATTGACAAAACTTTCAAAATTTGCTATTTATTTATGATATCAGAGATAATTATCATAAATATAATTTCTATAATTTATTACTATTAAAAACAACCTTCATGTTTAGCATTTAAAGAATGTTTTCGAAATATTGAATACATAAGAGTGTTTCAGCTTAAATAGCTTCTTAAATACGCTTTAAAATGAATTTACTTGTTTTTTAATATATAAATATGTGATGAATATTCAAAATTCTGCCTTGCCTTGTAATTTGACTTTAAACCTATGTAAAATGCTTTTATAAAATTCATATTACCTGTTTTATATTTTTCTGAAAGTAAGCTCACATAAAACGAATCAAATTTCATAGCAAGAACATCTATCAATTCTAGCTTTTCATTACTAAATAATTTTTTTATAGCGCTCTTAGAAAAATGCCAAAAATGTATTGGTACATCATAAGCGGCCCAAAATTTTTTATAGTGCATCGCATCAAACGATTTAAAATTCGGAACAGCAATGATGAGTGTACCATTGGGTTTTAGTAAACGTTTTAATTCTTTGATTTGTTCTTCTAGATTTGGTACATGTTCTAAAACGTGCCACATCGAAATTACGTCAAAGAAGTGGTCTTCTAATTCTTTAGTTTCACTTACAAAGGAGATGCCTTTTTTAATAGCGATAGCTTTTGCTTTTTCACTTGGCTCTACTCCTATTGTTTGCCATCCATTATTTTTAGCTTCTAATAAAAAATCTCCTGTGCCAGCTCCAATGTCTAAAATAGAACCTTTATTAGAATGTAATGAATTTATTAATTTTAATTTCCTTTTCAGTGCAACACTTTTAACAAACTGATACATTTTTTCAAACAGAGTTCGTTTACTATCTGTGTGTGAAATGTAATTATTACTCTCATAATATTTTCCTAGGTCTTTTAAACTAGGTTGAGGAAATGTAATTAGCATATCCAGCTCTTTGTCATAATACAATTCAAATATTTCTTGCGAAACAGAATAGTCTTTGACTGTTAAAAAAAGTTCTTTATTTCTAATATCCATTAATCATTAATTCTATTATATGTAAATTTCTAACTAAACCTTAGAAAGACTACTTCACTCATGTAAATTAGTATTCATTATTTTCATACTTCTGTTTGGTAGCAAGGCTTACCAAAGTAGTTTCACGTGGAACAAATTGATCTTTGAACGCGGATTTATATTTTAAATAACTTATAATTAAATTCACAAACATTTATCATCGCGTAAATTTAATTTTTAAAAAAAATCTAAACCTTAACAATGAATATTAAACATTGTACACTGAATCCTAAGCATTAACTCCTAATACCTGATTAGTGCTGAACACTAAACATTGCACCTTATTTATCTTCCCATATAAATCAGTAATACCGAAACATCGCTTGGAGAAACGCCACTAATTCTCGACGCTTGCGAAATTGTAACGGGTCTAATCTTATTAAGTTTTTGCTTTGCTTCAATCGACATTGATTTTACTTTTTCATAATCAAAGTTATCTGGGATTTTCACATCTTCTAATCGAAGCAATTTATCAGCGTTGTTTCTTTCTTTTTCAATATAGCCAGAATATTTAACTTGTATTTCGGCTTGCTCTATTATTTCTTGATCCAAATCATTATCATTAATATAATCTCTTACCTTATCAAACTTCAACATATCATCAATATCAATTTGAGGTCTAGAGAAAACTTTAAACATTTTATCCCCTTGTGTAATTAACGCCGTTTCTTTTGCTGCTAAAACTGGATTAGCCTCCACCACAGAAACACTTGTTTCTCTAAAAAATGACACCATTTTTTCAGATTCATTAAGTTTATATTCCATTCTTCGCAAACGCTTTTCTGATGCTAAACCTATTTCATGTGACATTGGTGTCAACCTAAAATCTGCATTGTCTTGACGTAACAAGGTTCTATACTCTGCACGAGAAGTAAACATTCTATAAGGCTCTTCAGTTCCCTTTGTAATTAAATCATCAATTAAAACACCAATATAAGCCTCGTCTCTTTTTAAAATTAAGGGTCCTTTTTCATTGATTTTTAAATGTGCATTAATTCCAGCCATTAAACCTTGAGATGCTGCTTCTTCATATCCTGTAGTTCCATTAATCTGACCAGCAAAATACAATCCTTCAATTAACTTAGTTTCTAAGGTATGTTTTAACTGAGTTGGTGGAAAATAATCATATTCAATTGCGTAACCTGGACGAAAGAATTTTACATTCTCAAAACCTACTACAGTCCGCAATGCCTTAAATTGAATATCTTCAGGTAAGGAAGTAGAAAACCCATTTACATAAACCTCGCAAGTTTTCCAACCTTCGGGTTCTATAAATAACTGATGTCTTTCTTTATCTGCAAACCTATTAATTTTATCTTCAATAGACGGACAATATCTTGGACCTAAACTTTTAATCCTACCGTTAAACATTGGCGAACGATCAAAACCCTCTCTCAAAACATCATGCACAGTTTGAGAAGTATAGGTCATGTGACAAGATCTTTGATGTATTAATGGAGAAGTCACATCAGAATAAGAAAATTTATCGGGCTTTGCATCACCCTTTTCTTCATTCATTTTAGAATAATCCAAAGACCGTCCATCAACTCTAGGCGGAGTTCCTGTTTTCATTCTGCCTGCTTCAAATCCGACTGCAATTAAATCTTCAGTGATTCCATGCGATGCAGTTTCTCCAGCTCTTCCTCCCCCGAATTGCTTTTCACCGATATGAATCAGTCCATTTAAAAATGTGCCATTTGTTAACACCACCGATTTAGAATGAATTTCCAAACCAAGAGAGGTTCGGATTCCCTTGACTTTACCATTTTCAATGATTAAACCTTTTACCATTTCTTGATAAAAATCAAGATTAGGCGTTGCCTCTAACATCATTCTCCACTCTTCTGCAAAACGCATCCGATCACTTTGTACTCTTGGAGACCACATTGCAGGCCCCTTAGACTTATTCAACATTTTAAACTGGATTGCAGTTCTATCTGATACAATTCCTGAGTAACCCCCAAGTGCATCAATTTCACGAACAATTTGGCCTTTTGCAATTCCTCCCATGGCGGGATTACAAGACATTTGGGCTATGTTCTGCAAACTCATTGTGACCAATAAAGTTTTGGAGCCTAAATTCGCTGCTGCTGCTGCGGCTTCAGAGCCAGCGTGTCCAGCACCAACGACTATTACATCATATTCTTCTAAAAACATCTATTTATTTAATTTAACCGTAATGAAAGTTACGATTGGTGATTTTGAAATATTATAAGTTGTTCCACGTGAAACAATATGCGGCGTACGTTAATAATTTCAAGATTGTTCCACGTGAAACATCTAAATATTAGAGAATTTTACAAATCACGTTCCACGTGGAACAAAGTTATTTTCTCGTCTTCTTTACTGCGCATTATCTCCTCTTCTGGTTCCCCTTTGTCTTTATAACCACAGTAGTGTAGTATTCCGTGTGCCATTACTCGTTTTAATTCCTCCGCAAAAGGAACATTAAAATCAATTGCATTATCCTTCACTCGCTCAATAGATATAAAACAATCACCGCTGATTTCATTGCCCATAGTATAATCAAAACTGATAACATCAGTTAAGGTGTCGTGGTCTAAGTATTCTAAATTTAATTGATGAAGGTATTCATCATTGCAAAAAATATAGCTTATATCGCCTTCTTTTTTGTTCTCAGAAATAATAACTTTCGACAACCATAATGCGTACTGCTCTTCGTTGTCTAAGCTAAATTCAGTTTCGTAATTAAAATTGATCATTTTTTATTGAAATATTCTTGAACCTTTTGATTAAAATTCGAGCGCAAAGGTAATGATTGTCTGTTTAATATCTCAATACTGTTTAAATAATCTATTAGTGCGGGAGACAAAGCATTAGATTGATTATTGAAATCCTTTTTACTAATTTCAGCTTGGCGCTTATTATCCTCTCCTTGTTTTTGTATAGCTGTATTTAACTTCAATAAATCTTGCTTAATCTTTAATATTCTTTGTAAAGCTTCGTTTTTAAAACCTTTATTAAGTAACTCCCTTTCTAGCTGCTTCATCTTTTCTAAAGTGTTTTGACCATTTCCACCAAGACCGGTTTTATTAAGTTCAATTTGTAAAGCTTCTCGCAATTCTCTTTGCTCTCTGTAAATCTTCATAATAGCTCCCGCATCGCCCTCTCCACCTTCACCATCTTTGCCATCCTCTCCATTTTGACCTGACTTACCTTCTTTATTTTTTTCGCCTTCCCCAGGTTTAATGCCTTTTTCTAATCCTTTTTTTATTTTGTCGGCTACTTCTCCTTGCCTCTTAATAATGTCAGGCAACTGCATTTCCTCCCCTTGCCCAGGTTTAGGTTTTCCAGCAGTCATTCCAGACATTTGCATTTGCATATTAGATAAAATATCACTTAAAAAATCAGCTAGCTTATTTGCAGCTGCTACTGTATATTGCTGATGCGATACTCCTTTTGATACTTGGGCATCAGTAAAACTGCTTAGTGATTTGTCCACATTATAAATTACATTTCCAATCTCTTTAGTAATATCTTCAGCTATCTTTGGGTTGCGTAAGGACATTGCAAACAAACTGTCATCAACGTGTTTAAACTGCGATTTGAGATCCTGCTGCATTTTGATGTTTTTATTAAAAGCGGGAGAACCAGATTTAAATTTCCTGAATTGCTTCATTAAATCTTCCTGCGATATAGAAAAAGCTAATAGGTTATCTAATACTTGGCGAAGCATTGCAACATCTTCTTGTAACTGTTCCATTTCAGAACCTTCCATATTCTCAGCCATCTTTTGACCCATTTCTTTCATTTTCTTAGCAGCATCTTTTTGATTTGTTTTCGCTTTTTCTTTCGCATCTTTATTCAATTCATCAATAGCCCTATTTAATTCTTGATTTATACTTTTCACTTTAGCTGCATCATCGGGAATGTCAATCGGTGATTTTAAATCACTATTTTCTTTCTTCAAATCACTTAAACTTTCCTTGATTTTGTCGAAATCATTATTAATATCTTGTTGCTTTTTCAAGGTGTTATCCTTTACTTCATTAGATAGCTCTTCTTGCTTTTTACTAAGATTCTCTAATTTGTCAGCAATTTGTTTAGCCTTTTTTTCAACATAAAACTTTTTAGTGAGTTCCACTAACTGCTCTAAGTTCTTAGTTTGATTTTTACTTTTTTGCTTAAATTGACCTAACTTATCTAGTAAATCCTCGTTCTTTAATTTGTTATTTAAATCTTTTAACTCATCTAACAGACTTTTATTCTTTTCTAATTCTTGCTCCACCTTTTCCATTCTATCCTGAAGATCTTTTTTATCCTCATCTTTTGAGACAGTTTTAAATTTATCTAAATTGTCATTCATCTTTTTGGCAAAGTCTTTTATCATCTCATCTTGCCTTTTTTGCCGATTGACAAAGTCATTTATTTTTTGCTGATCTTTAAAATCTAAAGACTCTTTCTCTTTACCTAAGCGTTGTAATTTTTCTATCTCATTAAACTGCTTGTCCTGATTTCTCAAGGAATTTTGTAAGCCATTAATATTTTCATTTTGCTGCTCTAGTATCTTATCTTCTTTTTCTTGATCGGTAATTAAACGACTATAAAAAATAGACGATTTAGCACTCTTAAAATTATGCATCGCATCGTTATCAAATATTTCAAAGTAATATTCATATTCTGCTCCGATATCTACAATAAGGTTACTTGGAAAATTAAAGATAAATTGATCAAAAGTAACATTCTTAATTGCAATTGTTCCCCGTTTTGCACGTTGCTCCTTTCCTTTTTGATAATACACTACTTGAAGTTTTGTCAAACCATAATCATCTGCTATTTGTCCTAAAACGACATTTTTTCCAGCCTTTAAACTATCAGGAGCAACACTAACATTTATAGTGGGATATTGATCTTTAACAATATTCAACTTATAATTTAATTTATCATAACTATAAATAGTAGCATTTGACGTAATAATTTGATAATCTATATTTTGTACAATTACTTTCGATAAAAAAAACATTTTATCTGCTTTTAAAAAGGATGTTGTAGATTTATCATCATTCCAATTTACTTTATCAGTATTTTGTGTCAATATCTTCCAGTTGACGCGCGTTCCTTCTGGAATTATTGCGTTTCCACTTCCCTTAATAACTTCAGAAATCTTATTTAAATAAGAAGGAAAAGTAAGTTCCATTTCGAAATTTACAATGGATGGAACTGCTAAAACTTTTAGCTGATAATCTTGGGATAAAATGTCATTCGCTTCAAAGCGAAAATTAATGTTCTGAACTGGTTTAGAAATCTTGAACTCAAATTCTCCTGCCTTTATAGATTCCATATAATAACTTTCCTTTCCTATATGAACTAAAACATTTTCAGGAACGACTTTGCCAACCGTTTTAACTTTAATCGCAAAATCATTTCCTTCTTGTGTTTCCAACTTTGAATTTAATAAAACAAAATTAAACGGAGCTGGCGGAATAAAGACAGAATTATAGTGCACTACTCTATTAAGACTTTGAGAAATTAAATTACCATTTCCAGAAAAATAAAATATGGCGAATAAAATGAGAGGTATTATCACTAACGGAAAATACTTCTTGTTCTGTTTAAAATCGATAGCATTAGCAAAAGGTATCGGCTGAAGTACATCAGCTTTTTGATCGATTGAAGCAAGAAGTAATTCTGAATTAGTATTTTGATTATAAGAATTAGCAAGTTGCAAAAAGTTTATAAGTTTGTCATTAATTTCAATAAAATGTTTACCAATAATTGATGACGCTTCATTGTAATCAATTCCTTTTTGAAGTTTAGATAATTTTAATATTGGAAATAATATGAAACGAAAAAATAAAAAGGTTTCTACAAGCATGAAAGTCCAAAATAATATTGATCGTCCCATGGAACTTAACCACAGAAAATACTCAATAAATAACGTAAATAAAAAGTATAATAAGCCAATACCAATAAATATAATACTGCCACGTATCAATTCATTTCTATAAAACTTTCTTATAAATTCTTCTAATTTTTGATATATGAGATGTTGTTGCTCCACCATAAATACTTTACTTTTTATAACCAATAAAAGTAGTAATTTAAAATGAGAAAAAAATTAGCAGTTAAATGACACTTTGCTACTTTAATAAACAAGAGACAAAATATAAAAGAAAGCATAATTCGGCTGACTATCATCGTAAAAACTCTTCGCCATCTCTTCGCTTTTTCGATTATAAATAATCTTATTAGAATTGTATCTTTACAAAAAAATAAATCAATGTCTAAACAAGTTAGGGTGCGCTTTGCACCAAGTCCAACTGGTCCGTTACATATTGGCGGTGTTCGAACCGCTCTTTTTAATTATTTATTTGCAAAAAAAAATAATGGAGTATTTTTCCTAAGAATCGAAGATACGGATCAAAATCGATTTGTTGCTGGTGCGGAACAATATATTATGGAAGCGCTAGAATGGTTAGGAATAACTCCTGATGAAACTATAGGTAAAAATGAAAAATTTGGACCTTACCGTCAAAGCGAACGTAGAGACTTGTATCAAAAATATGCTATTGCACTAATCAACTCTGGAAATGCATATTATGCTTTTGATACCGCTGAAGCATTAGATGCTGCAAGAAAAGATGAGGAGAATCAAGGTAAAACATTTATTTATAATCATCATAATAGAGAAAAACTAGATACTTCATTAGTTATTTCTATTGATGAAACAAATCGCCGAATAGCAAATGGGGAACATTACGTAATCCGCTTTAAAACTCCTGTGGATGAAATTTTACATCTTTATGATATTATCCGTGGAGAAGTGAAATTTGATACAAACCTCTTAGATGATAAAGTATTATTTAAAAGTGATGGAATGCCAACTTATCATTTAGCTAATATAGTTGATGATCATTTGATGGAAACCTCTCATGTAATACGTGGTGAAGAGTGGTTACCATCGATGCCGTTACATGTGTTATTATATAAAGCTTTTCAGTGGGAAGCACCACAATTTGCACACTTACCATTAATTATGAAACCTGTTGGAAACGGTAAATTATCTAAACGTGACGGGGATAAAATGGGTTTTCCTGTATTCCCTTTAGATTGGAAAACCGCGGATGGATCATCATCAGGCTATAGAGAAAAAGGATTCTTTCCAGAAGCGGTTATTAATTTTTTAGCATTATTAGGTTGGAATGATGGAACTGAAAAAGAGTTATTTTCATTAGAAGAATTGGTAGCATCTTTTGATTTAACTCGAGTACATAAAGCGGGCGCAAAATTTGATCCTGAAAAAAATAAATGGTTTAACCATCAGTATTTAATTAAACAGCAAGATTCAGATTTGGCGAAAGCCTTCACTCCTATTTTAGCTGAAAAAGGTATAGCCATATCCGAAGAAAAAATAATAAAGATTGTTTCTTTAATAAAAGAGCGAGCACATTTTGTATCAGAATTTTGGGAAATGTGTAATTTCTTCTTTATTGCTCCTACCACTTATGATGAAAAGGCAATTAAAAACTGGAAAACAGAAACGCCAAAATTGATGCAAGAATTAATTAATGTTTTAGAGGAAATCACCGATTTTACTTCTGTCAATATTGAAACTATTGTAAAGGATTGGATGGTGAAAAATGAAATAGGAATAGGAAAAATAATGCAACCATTTCGATTGTGTTTAGTAGGAGCTTTAAAAGGTCCTCACCTATTTGATATCGTTGAAGTTATAGGACAAGAAGAAACAATTTTAAGAATTCGAAAAGCCATCGATATGTTATAATATTAAAGTCCTGATTATGTCGGGACTTTTTTTTATAAAAAAGTTAATAACAAAACTTATTTTTAGCAAACCGTTTCTATTAGTATTATAAAAAATTGAATTACAGATCATATACACAAATGATATCTTTATCATAAAATTTTAAACTATTCGAAACTAAGCTTAACTTTTTTTGTAAATTGTCAACTAATTCAAATTTAAATACGAGCGATATGAACATTACATTAACAATCCTATTAGTACTTGGATTTTTTATTTTACTCTCTGCATTTTTTACCGTGAAACAACAAACAGCGGTTGTGATTGAGCGATTTGGAAAATTTTTAAGTATCAGACAATCAGGTTTACACCTTAAAATTCCGCTTATTGATCGAATTGCTGGTAGAGTAAATCTTAAAATCCAACAATTAGATGTTATTATTGAAACAAAAACAAAGGATAACGTTTTTGTTAAACTAAAGGTCTCTGTACAATTTATGGTTATAAGAGAAACGGTTTATGATGCATTTTATAAATTAGAATATCCACACGATCAAATTACTTCTTATGTGTTTGATGTAGTACGTGCGGAAGTTCCTAAATTGAAATTAGATGATGTTTTTGAAAGAAAAGATGATATTGCTATTGCTGTAAAAAGAGAATTAAATGAAGCGATGACCACTTATGGTTATACCATCATTAATACATTAGTAACTGATATTGATCCTGATATCCAAGTAAAAAACGCTATGAATAGAATTAATGCTGCGGATAGGGAAAAGACCGTAGCTGAATTTGAAGCTGAGGCATCAAGAATTAGAATTGTAGCTAAAGCGGAAGCGGAAGCTGAAAGTAAAAGATTACAGGGACAAGGTATTGCAAACCAGAGACGCGAAATTGCGAAAGGTTTAGTAGAAAGTGTTGATGTATTAAATAGAGTTGGAATTAATTCACAAGAAGCATCAGCATTGATTGTGGTTACACAACATTATGATACTTTACAAGCCATTGGAGCAGACGCTAATTCTAACTTGATTTTATTACCTAACTCTCCGCAAGCTGGAAGTGATATGCTAAATAATATGATTGCATCATTTAGCGCCTCTAATCAAGTAGGCGAATTAATGAAAAGGAAAAATAATAGTGATCGAAAAGATCGAGAAACTAATTACGAATTACCTGAGTATCCAGAATCACCTGAAAATGAGGAATAAATTATAAAAACTAAAAAAGAGGCTTAATTGCCTCTTTTTTTATAATTGTTACTTTTTACAATACTAATTTGTAATAATAAATTTTAACAACTAAAATTATAGATTTTAATTAAATTATTTTTGAAGCGTAGCATTACGCTTTTTTAAATCAGCTAATTTATTTTCTAAAAAAGAAATGACATCTTCAGTCTTGTGACTCATATTTGAAACTAAATCTTGATATGTTTCTTCTAAGTCAAATTTAGCAACAGTTATTTTATCACTCATTTGAGCTGAAACAGTATCGTATTTTTGATGTAAATCATTTTTAGCATCACTAAGACCTTCATTAATTTTTTTTCGAGTTTTAGAACCTTTTTCAGGGGCGTATAAAATCCCTACTCCTGCTCCAATAGCAATTCCTGCCAGAACAGCTATAAATGTATTTCCAGTACTATTAGACATAATTATATTTTTTAAAGTTTGTTTTTTAAAGTTACAACAATATTTAGAATATATCATTAATAACTAAGTAAACTACGACATAACATTACAAAAAGTATTTTAAAGCACGCTAATGAATCAAAATTTAATCTTTTGAATTGCACAGGTAAAATTATAAATTAACTCTTAAAATCCATTTATGATGATCAAATTTAATAGAATTTATAAATCATAATTTTAATCACCATAGTTTTAATTAATAATAATAAAAGCCCTCTAAGAAGAGAGCTTTTAATCACTAAAACTTATTATTGAAATATTGTTTTAAATTTTTAAATCATTTAAGAGTTGTAATACTTTCTCATTTTTTTCAATCTTTTTTAATTCAGAAAGCTGAGTTTGAAAAAGACTAAAATTATCTGAATCATTTTGTAGATTCTTAAGTGCCAAAATTCTAACCGCTGCTAACTGACTTCTTAATGACATAGAATATAATTTCGATAATGAATCTTCTTCAATATCTTTAAAATTGACTTTTTCAGATTGTTGTAAAATCAAATTTGAAAATAATAACGAATTATTGTCATTTTTAATATTTTTGATAATCGTGTTTACCAGCAAACTATAATTATCAATAGTGCTAATATTATCATTAATTGAATTTAAGATCAATAGAGCATTATTCTCTTCTTTTTCTTTTACATATTTATTGATTTCTTTTTGTGTATTCATCAATAAATTCTCTTCCTTTTTTCCTTTTTCTTCCCAAGCATCTTTTAAACCAACCGTTTTGTTAAAAACAATTTTGTAACGAGAAGAATCATTATCAACATTAAAATATCCCAAACGTTGAAATTGGAATTTTTCTCCAGCTTTAACATCTGCTAAACTAGGTTCAACAAATCCTTTAATGATTTCTAAAGAATTAGGATTCATAAATTCTAAGAAATTTTTCTCCTTGTGACTGTCGGGTGCTTCATCAATAAATAGTCTATCATAAAGACGAATTTCAGTTTCTAAAGCATGTTTTATTGAAACCCAGTGAAGTGTTGCAGCAACTTTACGCAGGCTGGCTTCACTCCCACTCCCACTTTTACTATCTTCATCATAAGTGACATGAATTTCAGTAATATTTCCTGAAACATCCTTTATAACATTTTCTCCCTTAATAATATAAGCATTTTTTAGTCGCACTTCCCGACCTATACTCAATCTAAAGAATTTAGCAGGAGCTTCTTCGAGAAAATCATCTCTTTCAATATATAATTCTCTTGAGAAAGGTACTTTTCTATAACCTGCTGATTGATCTTCTTGGTTATTTTCAGCATCTAGCCATTCCTCTTTGTCTACTGGATAATTAGAAATAACTAATTTAATAGGATCTAACACAGCCATCACTCTTGGAGCCGTTTTATTTAGATCTTCACGCAAGCAAAACTCTAGAAGTGAATAATCAATTATATTTTCTCTTTTGGCAACGCCAATAATATCACAAAATTTACGGATAGACGCAGCGGTATAACCTCGTCTTCTCAATCCAGATATTGTGGGCATTCTTGGATCATCCCATCCATTTACAATATTTTCATGTACTAACTGCAACAGTTTTCGCTTGCTCATTACCGTATAGTTCAGGTTTAAACGCGCAAATTCATATTGATGTGGTCTAACTCTATTGTGATCATAAATTTGGTCTAAAAACCAATTGTACAATTCACGATGCATTACAAACTCTAATGTACAAATGGAGTGCGACACTTGCTCTACATAATCACTTTCACCATGCGCATAATCATACATAGGATAAATATTCCAGTCGTTTCCCGTTCTATGATGATGACGATGTAAAATACGATACATCAATGGGTCACGCATCAACATATTAGTAGATTTCATATCAATTTTAGCTCTGAGCACATGACTTCCTTCAGGATAATCACCATTTTTCATTGCATTAAATAGGTCTAAATTCTCCTGCACGGAACGATTTCTGAAAGGACCGTCAACGCCTAGTTGCGTAGGAGAACCTTTTTGATTAGCCATATCTTCAGATGATTGACTATCTACATACGCTTTATCATTTTTTATCATTGCAACCGCCCAATCATATAATTGCTGAAAATAATCAGATGAATACAATTCTTCACTCCAATTAAACCCTAACCATTTCACGTCTTCCTTAATGGCGTCTACATATTCCTGCTCTTCTTTAGCAGGATTCGTGTCATCAAAACGAAGATTCACTGGAGCTTGATACTTTAAGCCTAACCCAAAGTTTAAACAGATAGATTTAGCATGACCTATGTGCAAATAACCATTTGGTTCCGGTGGAAATCGAAAGCGTAATTTATCCTTTGGAAATCCATTAGTTAAACTGTCTTCAATAATTTGTTCTATAAAATGGAGTGATTTTTCTTCAGTTGACATAATTTTTCTTAATTTTAGCAAAGATAAAAAATAGAAAATAGAAAATAGAAAATGGGAATTATAAAGCTAAAAAATATTAGAACCTACTCATATCACGGATGTTTAATTGAGGAAGGAAAAATTGGATCTGATTATATCGTGAATTTGGAAGTTAAAACTGATTTAAGAAAATCGAGTATTTCAGATAATCTAAAAGACACCGTCGATTATGTACTTTTAAATCAAATTGTAGTTGACGAAATGGCTATCCGAGCCGATTTATTAGAACATGTGGCACATCGAATTCTAACAAGAATATTTAACGAAATTCCTGAAATATCAAGAATCATTGTTGGTGTTTCTAAACTTAACCCTCCTATTGGTGGTGATGTAGAAGCAGTTACTATTGAGATGGAAGAGTATAGAAGTTAAAGAATTATGATTATTGATTAACAATTTTAGATTTCAGATTTAAAATATTGAGAATTATCTTTATATTGAGAATTTCGATTTGGAATTTGGATTTTTTATAGTACATTTGCAACCCATTAAATAAATGGCGTCGTGGCCGAGCGGCTAGGCTGGGCTCTGCAAAAGCTCCTACTCCGGTTCGAATCCGGACGATGCCTCTAAAACCTTCAAGGAAACTTGGAGGTTTTTTATTATTTCAAATTTTTAAGAAAATTAATAAAATATAGCGTTCGAATCCAGACGATGCCTCTAAAACCTTCAAGGAAACTTGGAGGTTTTTTTTATTTCAAATTTTTAAGAAAAATTAATTAAATATAGCGTTCGAATCCGGACGATGCCTCTAAAACCTTCAAGAAACTTGGAGGTTTTTTATTATTTCAAATTTTTAAGAAAAATTAATAAAATATAGCGTTCGAATCCAGACGATGCCTCTAAAACCTTCAAGGAAACTTGGAGGTTTTTTTTATTTCAAATTTTCAAGAAAAATTAATTAAATATAGCGTTCGAATCCGGACGATGCCTCTAAAACCTTCAAGGAAACTTGGAGGTTTTTTTTATTTCAAATTTTTAAGAAAAATTAATTAAATATAGCGTTCGAATCCAGACGATGCCTCTAAAACCTTCAGAGAAACTTGGAGGTTTTTTATTATTTCAAATTTTTAAGAAAAATTAATAAAATATAGCGTTCGAATCCGGACGATGCCTCTAAAACCTTCAAGGAACTTGGAGGTTTTTTTTATTTCAAATTTTTAAGAAAAATTAATTAAATATAGCGTTCGAATCCAGACGATGCCTCTAAAACCTTCAAAGAAACTTGGAGGTTTTTTATTATTTCAAATTTTTAAGAAAATTTAATAAAATATAGCGTTCGAATCCGGACGATGCCTCTAAAACCTTCAAGGAAACTTGGAGGTTTTTTTTATTTCAAATTTTTAAGAAAAATTAATAAAATATAGCGTTCGAATCCGGACGATGCCTCTAAAACCTTCAAGGAAACTTGGAGGTTTTTTATTATTTCAAATTTTTAAGAAAAATTAATAAAGTATAGCGTTCGAATCCAGACGATGCCTCTAAAACCTTCAAGGAAACTTGGAGGTTTTTTTTATTTCAAATTTTTAAGAAAAATTAATTAAATATAGCGTTCGAATCCAGACGATGCCTCTAAAACCTTCAAAGAAACTTGGAGGTTTTTTTTATTTCAAATTTTTAAGAAAAATTAATTAAATATAGCGTTCGAATCCAGACGATGCCTCTAAAACCTTCAAGGAAACTTGGAGGTTTTTTATTATTTCAAATTTTTAAGAAAAATTAATTAAATATAGCGTTCGAATCCGGACGATGCCTCTAAAACCTTCAAAGAAACTTGGAGGTTTTTTATTATTTCAAATTTTTAAGAAAAATTAATTAAATATAGCGTTCGAATCCGGACGATGCCTCTAAAACCTTCAAGGAACTTGGAGGTTTTTTTTATTTCAAATTTTTAAGAAAAATTAATTAAATATAGCGTTCGAATCCAGACGATGCCTCTAAAACCTTCAAGGAAACTTGGAGGTTTTTTATTATTTCAAATTTTTAAGAAAAATTAATTAAATATAGCGTTCGAATCCGGACGATGCCTCTAAAACCTTCAAGGAAACTTGGAGGTTTTATATTATTTCAAATTTTTAAGAAAAATTAATTAAATATAGCGTTCGAATCCGGACGATGCCTCTAAAACCTTCAAGGAAACTTGGAGGTTTTTTATTATTTCACATTTTTAAGAAAAATAAATTAAATATAGCGTTCGAATCCGGACGATGCCTCTAAAACCTTCAGGTAAACTTGAAGGTTTTTTTTTATTTTAAATTTTTAAGAAAAATTAATTAAATATAGCGTTCGAATCCAGACGATGTCTCTAAAACCTTCAAGGAAACTTGGAGGTTTTTTTTATTTCAAATTTTTAATTACCAAAATTGTCATGCTGGAAGCATCTCTACTAATTTGCTCAAAGTTGTTGAGATGCTTACAGCGTGAAAATTGGAATGGATACAATAAATAATAATTATGAAATAAAATTCATAACAAATATGATAATTAACTATAATTTTTAAGTAATACCAATGGCATGCTGGAAGCATCTCTTCTAATAAGCTTAAAGTTGTTGAGATGCCTACAGCGTGACAATTAGAATGGATGCAATAAATAATAATTACGGCATAAAATTCATAATAAATGTGATAATTAACTATAATTTTTAAGTACTAAAATTGTCATGTTAGAAGAATCTCTATTAAGTTGCTCAAAGTTGTAGAGACGCTTACAAAGTGACAATTGGAATGGATAGAATCATATCAGCAACTTCATTAAGTTAACAAAAAATAAAATAATTAACTATAATTTTAAGTAATAACATTGTCACGAAGGATGCATCTCTTTTAGGTTGCTAAAAGTTGTTGAGACGCTTTCAGCGTGACAATTGGAATGGATGCAATGCTGCCTATAACTTCATTAAATTCATAAGAATTAAAAATGATTCGGAAATGTCTTATAGATTTAAAATTCTTTTAAAGCTAAAAAAATCCTAATTATGAACCTATATTCACAATCAGGATTATCTCAAATATCAATTTTTTAAAAATATTATTTATCAATTTTCTCTAATGCATTTTTTACCATTTCTTTTTCTTTTGGAAACCAACCTTGTGTAATTAAAACCGTTCCAAAAATCATTAAAACTATGCTTATTCCTTTTTTTATCTTTAAAATATTTACAGGTGTTAATTTATTTTTTAACTGCTTTGCCAATAATATTTTAATACAATCAACAATCAAATATGTTAAAACTACTGTTATAAAAAAAGTGAGCATTCTCGAGGTTTGCATTTCTAATTTAGGACCTACAGATATAATAACTGCTAACCAAAAACCCAACACACCAATATTAATAATATTTAAAAAAAAACCTTTTACAAATAAACTTCCATAGTTTTTTCTAATGATTTCTTTATCAATTATATCTGTGTTGACTTTCTTTTCTTTTTTTAGTTTTATAAAAGAAATAATTCCATAAACTAACATCAGCAAACCACCAAAAATAAAAAGAGCTGGTTTATCTTGTAAACTTTGAATTAATCTAAAACTTCCTAAGTATGCTACTGCAATAAAAACAATATCTCCTAAAATTACTCCTAAATCAAATACCAATGCTGCTCTGAATCCTTTTATAATACTAGTTTCAAGTAAAATAAAAAAAACAGGACCTATCATAAAACTTAAAAATATTCCCCAAGGAATACCAGCTAAAATATCATTTATCATTAAAAATATAAATTTATTGCGCCAAAATAAACGGTAAAATACTAATTTTTTTCTAAAATCGTCCCACCAATAAAAATATCTTGGTTTATTTGTTTTGGTTTACCATAAATATAAATAGAACCTCCAGCTTTTACTTTAGCATCAACTAAAGTGCTAGCACGAACCTCAGATTGGCCGCCTGCAGAAACACTTATAGTAGTTTGAGCTGTCTCTAAATCTTTTGCGTTTAATATACCACCGGATGTGATTTTTACATTTTGATTGGTCGCTTTACCTGATATATTCACAATTCCACCAGCATTTGCTTTAATGCTAATCTTGTCAACATTTACTTTTAAATTTATTTCGCCACCGCTTGTAGAATGTAAATCTAAACTAGTTTGTTTAAAATCATTTTCACTTGAGATGTAACTTCCCTCACTTACTGAAATGCTTTCCAATCTTTTATAATATAATTTTATCATAATATCATCACCTGATAAAAGTTTAGGAAATGGCATTCTGATTTTTAATTCACCATTTTTATTGACCATTTGAACCTCCTCAGCTCGAGAACCTGTAATGACTATCTTATTTTCTGAAGCTGGAATTAACTTAACATTGATCTTGTCAAATACTTTAACTTCATCAAAATCTCCTAAGTTTCTAGTTACTTGTGCAATTGAAATCTGGCTTAAAAATATTAATACAATAATTACTAATTTTTTCATTTTTTTTAATTTGATGATTCTTCACTTCTTCTTATGAAATTAAAATCGAGTTGTTTTTTAACTAAATCGGCAGTTTTTACTTTAACGTAAATTTCGTCTCCTAATTGTAATAATTTTCCAGTTGTAGCTCCTGTTAATGCATATTGTTTTTCATCAAAAGTATAATAATCCTCCTTGATATCTCTAATTCTGCACATTCCTTCACACTTATTCTCGATGATTTCTACATAAATTCCCCACTCAGTAACACCAGATATAACTCCTAAAAACTCTTCATCTTTATGATCTTGCATGTATTTTACTTGCATATATTTTATAGAATCTCTCTCAGCATGAGTAGCTAAACCTTCCATTGTTGAGGAGTGCAAACACTTGGTTTCATACGTCTCTTCATCAACTGATTTTCCACCATCTAAATAGTGCTGCAATAAGCGATGCACCATAACATCGGGATAACGACGAATAGGTGACGTAAAATGAGAATAATAATCAAAAGCTAAACCGTAATGACCTATATTATCTGTAGAATATTTAGCCTTACTCATACTTCGAATTGCTAAAGTATCAATTAGATTTTGCTCTTTTTTACCATTTACTTCTTCCATCAAAGCATTTAGTGACTTAGAAATATCCCCTTTATTACGAAAATCTATTTTATAACCAAACTTCGCAATTACGGTTTGCATGGCTATTAATTTATCCTCATTAGGTTCATCATGTATTCTATAAATAAAAGTCTTCTTTTGCTTTCCGATGTATTCTGCCACTTTCCTATTAGCCAAAAGCATAAATTCTTCAATTAAATGATTAGCATCTTTAGAAACTTTAAAATAAACACCTTGAGGCTCGCCCTCCTCATCTAGGTTGAATTTCACTTCTACTTTATCAAAAGTTATAGCTCCTTCAGCCATTCTCTTTTTTCTAAGAATTTTAGCTAATTCATCCATTTTAAGTGTCGCTGCAACAATCTCCTTAGAAACTTGGTATGAAGCTCCAGTGATAGAAGTTTCTGCTGGAATTGTATCCTCTTTTGATTCTATGATATATTGTGCTTCCTCGTAAGCAAAACGTTGGTCTGAATAGATTACAGTTCTTCCAAACCATTGATTCATTACCTGAGCTTTTTCATTGATTTCGAAAATGGCAGAGAATGTATATTTCTCCTCATTTGGACGCAATGAACAAGCAAAATTAGATAAGACTTCAGGCAACATAGGTACTACCCTATCAACTAAATAAACAGAAGTTGCACGTTGGTAAGCTTCGTCATCTAAAATTGTTCCCTGTTCTAAATAATAGGAAACATCAGCGATATGGATACCAATTTCGAAGTTACCATTTTCTAATTCTTTAAAAGAAAGTGCATCATCAAAGTCTTTAGCGTCTTTTGGGTCAATAGTGAAGGTTAAAGTTTCCCGCATATCACGACGTTTTGCAATTTCACTTTCAGTTATAGAAGTATCAATTTTTTGTGCAAATGTCTCAACTTCTATAGGAAATTCAGATGGCAACCCATATTCAGCAAGGATTGCATGAATTTCAGTATCGTGTTCTCCAGGTTTTCCTAAAACTTTGATCACTGACCCAAAAGGACTATCAGCTCTTGCTGGCCAATCTTCAATATGAACTAAAACGACATCGCCTTGCTGTGCCTCACCTATTTTATCCTTTGGAATAAAAATATCAGTATACATTTTTGGATTTGCAGTAGAAACGAAAGCAAAATTTGCTTGAATGTCAATAACACCCACAAAATCAGTTTTGTTTCTTTCAATAACTTCAATAACTTCTCCCTCTGGTTTTTTACCTTTTCTTCGATTATAGACATATACTTTAACCATGTCTTTGTCTAAAGCATGATTTAAATTATTGGTAGGAATAAAAACATCTTCTTCTAATTCTGAACAAACAAAATAAGCTGTTCTACGCCCTGTCATATCTATTTTGCCTTCGTAATAATCTTTACTAACCGCTTTAATTAGATATTTTCCTGGTTCTGATTCTATAATTGTATTTTTAGAAGCAAGAATTTTCAAATCTTTAATAATTTGGTTTCTACTTTCGGTATCATCTAACTCTAGCCTAACTCCTATTTGTTTGTAATTGAATGCTTTATTAGCACTTTGCGATAATATTTTTACTATTTTTTCAGAGAAGTCTTTCCCTTTTTTTACCGGCTTTCTTAATCTTTTACTCATAAATCTGTTCTTAAAGGTCTAAAATTACAAAATAGTAAACTGTTATTCGAAAAGACTACATAGATTTAAAGAAAATATAACTTTACAGAATAGTTGTATCTTTATCAAAACAACAAAATATGGAAGAATTTCGCACTATTGCCATTTTTAATTATTCACACGAGATAGTAGTTATTAAACACTTACTAGAACAAGAAGAAATTCATTACTTTTTTGAAAATGAAACCATCGTTTCTGTGGATCCGTTTGCAAGCTTTGCTTATGGCGGAATTAAACTTAAAATTCATTTTAAAGATTTTGAAAAAGTGCAAGCATTATTGGATCATTTGAATAACAACTTGAAAATTGTTTGATTTCAGCTCTAGTTTCTAAAATTTATTTTTTCAAAGTTGTCAACATATATTAATATAAACAAAAAGAAAATTTAAATTTAAAATCTTTCTTGGTTGTTATTATAGCATGTTAATAGTGACAATAAAATTATTTTAAAAGTGATCAAAATCAAGTTTAATTATTTTATTGCGAGTTATCAACATAGTTATATTGGAATAAAGGTTTAGTTTTAAAGCCCTTCTCTTTTTTAATTAACAATCGTTAATAACTCAAAAGTATATGATTTTGTAAATAACTCTTTTTAAAATTATTGTTAATAAACTACTTTCTAATATTAATAACTATTCTAAAAATAGCTCAAACTAAATTAGGTTTTTAAAACTGCGTTTTGGATTACAATTTATTTCAATACATCTACTATTTACTTCTTATTTTCTATCTCAAGTTATTAACAACTACTGTTAATTTAAAGTCAACTGAAAATCAAGTAATTACATTTCACTGTTAACAATGTTACTATTTTACAAAAAACTTAAAATAATAATATTGATTAACAATTAGTAATTACTATTTACTCTTCTGATTTAAAGATGGTTACACCATAATCACTATTTCTATTTTTTATTTAAATTATTACAGTTGTAATTTTTTAATAAAGCCCAAAACTTAATTACTTTAATTAAATTTGCAATACACAACTTAATTAAATTTTATGAAAATTTCTATAGGAAACGATCACGCCGCACCTGATTATAAAAAGGCAATTGTTGAAATGCTTATCGCAAAAGGGCATCAGGTAATAAATTATGGAACTGATTCTAATGATAGCGTTGATTATCCTGATTTTGGTCATCCAGTTGCAACAGATGTTTCTGAGCAAAAAGCTGAATTTGGAATTATCATTTGCGGTAGCGGAAACGGAATTGCAATGACAGCTAACAAACATCAAAAAGTGCGTGCTGCTTTATGTTGGATTAAAGAAATTGCGATTTTAGCGCGCCAACATAATGACGCTAATATAATTAGTATTCCTGCTCGGTACACTTCAATTCAGCAAGCAGTAGAGATGGTAGATGTATTTTTAAATACTGAATTTGAAGGTGGTAGACATCAAAATAGAGTGGATAAAATTTCTTACTAGTAAGCATATTCATATAAAATAAAACCACAAAAATATTATTAATATAAAATATTTTTGTGGTTTTTTATACTGCGTTAAACATGTAATTATTTCAATCTATCTGTATGATTGACATACTAAATTAGGATTTATTGAAATGATAATCATATTTCTATTGTACTATTTACTGTTATTTAAATATATAGCTACCGCAAAAATCTGCAATAGTACAATACTCCAAAATTTAATTAGATAGGTTTTCTTGACTGTTTTATGTTTAAAAATAAGCATTCCCACTGCAGAACCAATTGTTCCGCCAATTAAAACTAATGTCAAAAGCATTCTCTCTGAAATCCTGTTTTTATAGCGTTTAGCCAGGTATTTATCATAGCCAATTGATATAAAAGCAGTAAAATTTAAAATCAGGAATAGTTTAGCCCCCGATAAGTTCGGAGTGTTATTTTAAATTTCAAACTTATATATTTGAAACATGAAATACAAGAAATGGACTTTAGATCAGAAGCTAGAAATCTTAGCTAGTTCAGAAGAAATTGGTATTGTTGAGGCTTGCCGCAAATATGGTGTTAGTACAGGCACTTTATATAACTGGAAGAAGAAGCATGATCACAAAGGAGAAGCTGGCTTAAAAGTTACTTATGACACTAAGTCTAAAGAACATAAAGAGGTCGTGGAAGAGAATCGTATTCTACGTAAGCTGTTAAGCGACAGAGAAATTGAGTTGGAAATACAAAAGGAGCTTTTAAAAAAAAAGTTTGGGACATGCGATCCAAGAAAGATTTAGTAAATAATACTTACGAGAAACATAAGTGTAGCAAAGCTAAAATCATAAAGATGGTAGGTATAGTGGCTAGTAGTTACTACAGGGAACCTAGTCTTGGCAAAAAAGGAAATGCTCCTACACTAACAACTTTTCATCAAACCAAAGGTTTTGTCGAACAGTCAGTGGTGGTAAATTCCATTAAGAAAATATTAAAAAACGAATTTATAGATTGTGGTTATCGTCTAATGACCAGCTACTTAAAAAGAGATGGATATACTATAAATCATAAAAAACTATATCGAATAATGAAAGAAGAAGGTCTACTAAAGCTAGAAAACAGAATTAAGAGAAGTGGTTCTGGTCGTAAGTTTGTGAAATTTAGAAAGGTTTATACCTCTAGACCAATGCAATGTTTAGAGATGGATATTAAGATGGTATGGGTGCCAAGTGTTGGTAAAAATGCTTATTTACTATCTATAATTGACGTTCACACACGAAGGATTTTAAAAGATTATTTTTCTTTTACTATAAAACAAAACCACGTTATAGAATTACTTTCGCAACTCTTTGAAGAATATCAATATCCTGAA
>NZ_JAXCIA010000005.1:0-155461 GCF_035985025.1 Flavobacterium sp. PL11 | reverse complement strand
CACGTTGATAGGCTATAGATGTAAAGGCAGTAATGTCATAGTCGAGTAGTACTAATAACCCGTAAGCTTATGTACGCTTTTCTCCCCTGATGCAAGTCAGGGGAGAAGAAACTTTCTAATACTTTTATTTTTCTTTATCTCAGTATGTTAAGATATTATGTAATTGTTCCCGATTCTTATCGGGACCCGTGCAAAAAGACCTTAAGGTGATTATTGCGGCGGGGCTCACCTCTTCCCTTGCCGAACAGAGTAGTTAAGCCCGCCTGCGCAGATGGTACTGCAGTTATGTGGGAGAGTATGTCGTCGCCTTTCTTTAGAAAAACCCTTCACTTTGTGAGGGGTTTTTTGTTTATAAAAGGTTTTTTAATGCCTTCACTCCATAGGAAGCAACAGGGGTTTGAATTGGTTCTGGATTCGATCTCGCGAGAGTTTTTGGATTAAAAACAAAACGTGGGGATTAGGGCATTAATTTAGTCAATCACTGGCCTGTTTGCGCTGTTGCGAAGATAAGAAGTTGCTGAGATGTTGTTTATTTTGTCTCTCTAGGTTTTTTAATTACCCCACAAAAAAAACTACAATAATCGTTTACTTTATTATCTATTAATCTCTTTTAAAAAAGCCGTAAAATCCTGAGTCATGCGCATTCCTTGCACTGCGATATTTCAATCATGTTGGATGATTTTAGGCGATAATTTGTCAGTGCAACGGCGTCTTTTAATATGCAGAGATCCAAATATCCCTAGAAGTGGGAAATCCTGAATAGTAATCTCATTTAACAAGCTTTTAGAGATAAGGTTTCCGTTACTATATTCTTTTATTTTTTTTCCTCAAAAAAGAGTATGTTTGTCTCCTGCTTGAGTATGGGTTTGACCAAATCAAAATAGTATACAAAGAATTCAGGAAGTATAAGTTATAAGACTTGTAATTGTATAGAGTGCATAATTAAATTAAATTTAGCTACTAATATTATAAGTTTGTTGCTATTAGACCTTTTATGTGCAATTGTTACATTTGTTTTATATAGGTATATTACCACTGTCAAAACTTTTTACTGAAAAATTGCGACGACCATATCTTTATATGATATATTACTTTATATAACTTAAATCAGTTCCACTTGCTAATTCTTCAGGACTTTTACTTTCTTTAAAAAGGCGAGCGCTAAGATTACCTTTTAAAATAATGCTATTTCCTTTTACATCCAGCCAGCTTCCTTCTCTCAAACCTAAAACGGGCGTTGAATTGTAAGTATGAAATTCTTTTATACGTGTTTCTCGCGTTTCACCCATGTGCTTTGATAATGTATCTGGATCTAAATAATGAGCATTTAAGTTAAACGATATTACGCCTAAAGTTTGAAAACTAGATGGATAAACTATTGGCATATCATTAGTAGTTTGCATCGTGAGTCCGCAAATTACACTTCCGGCGCTTGTTCCTAAATATGGCGTTCCATTTTTGATCGTTTCTGCAAGAACATCCATTAAATTATATTTGTGTAACTGCGAAACAAGCACAAAGGTGTTTCCGCCACCAGTAAATATTCCAGATGCCTCTTTTATGGCTTTTTTTGCATCGTCAAATTCATGAAGGCCTACTACTTTTTTATTAATTTTGGCGAAAGCCAATTTCACCATATCGGTATATCCTTGATGAGAAATCCCTCCTGGTCTAGCATAAGGAATAAATAGAAGGGTAGTACAGTTTTTAAAATGCAATTCTAAAGTTGGCAACAAATAATCCAGATATTGTTCACTTGAAAGTGTGGAGGTGCTTGCTATAATTATGTTTTTCATTTGGAATATAATTTATGCTAAAGGTATCGATTCAAGTAATTTATTTCTAATTTTTAATTAACATTTTTTTACCAACGCATTAGTAATTTATTTGGAGGGCATTTGGATACTTTTACGAGTTGATAATCTTTTCTCCTACACTATGATTAGACTCGTATATTTATTTTTACTTTTTAACGCGATGCAAGTTGCAAAACAAGAACTGTCTCATTATCAATTAAAAGGTAAAGTAGTTGCTGATTTTACCAGTTCAAACACTATTTATATTCTAAATAAAAAAACAAAGGAAGTGTCAACTACGAATCCGATGGGATATTTTACTATTCAAGCCAAAGTAAATGATACTTTATTGTTTTCAGGTTTCCAAATTGCAGATATTAAAATAATAGTCAGTCAAAAAGATATAAAACAACAGAATTTATTAGTGCAAATAAAGCAAGAAATAAACCAATTAGATGAGGTGATTATAAACAGCAGTATCAATGCAGTTTCATTAGGAATTATTCCAAAAGGACAAAAAAGTTACACTGCAGCCGAACGAAAATTATACACAGCTACAGATCTTAACGCCTCGGCCAATATGGGGACAATGATGGGTGGATCAGCTTCTATTGATCCGCTATTAAACTGGATTTCGGGGCGAACAAAAATGCTAAAAAAAGATCTTGAGGTCGAAAAAAAGGAAGGATATTTGAGAAAAATAGAAAATTTGTTTTCAGAAAATTATATTACTAGTCAGTTAAAAATACCCATTATTTATGTAAAAGGATTTGAATATTTCATTGTAGAAAATAAAGAATTTATAAAAGTTTTAGAGTCAAATAATACTGCATTAGCGGCCTTTTATATAGGAGACTTAGCAATTCAATACCGAGAATTAATTGCAAACGAAAATTAAAAATACATTACGAGTTCTGTTACTTCTATCACTCCAAATCGCATTTGGACAAATGGAGCATTCATTAGAAATCAAGGGTCAACTTATCGCAGATTCTGTTGCGGTAGATGGTGTTTCAATACTAAATATCGATTCGCAAAAAACAGCGTTTTCAACTGTGGACGGCTCTTTTATTATTGTAGCAAAATTAGGCGACGTGCTTCTATTTACTGCTTTAAATTTAGAAACAGTCCGGCGAAAAATTGATGAAAAAGACTTAAAATCAGGAAATATAAAAGTTGCAATAATAGTAAAAAGTATTCTATTAAAAGAAGTTATTGTCAATGAGTCGTCTGTGTCAGCAGAAAGTTTAGGAATTATTTCATACAATCAGAAAAAATACACGCCTGCAGAACGTAAACTTTATACAGCTACTTCAGGTGGAGGAATCGACGGACTTTTATATACGATTTCTGGACGTAAAGCAATGATAAAAAAGGAAATAATTGTTGAGAAAAAAGAACAGTTATTAGCAAAAATAGATATCCTTTTTGCAGATAGCTATTATATTGAGACTTTAAAAATACCTGAACTTTATATTAAGGGATTTCAATATTATTGTATTGAAAATGCAGCTATGGCTAACGCACTGCGGATAAAGAACAAATCAATGGCGTTATTTTTAATAGTTAAATTAGCTGAAAAATATAACGAAATAGTCGCACTTGAAAGTAAATAGAATTTTCTTATGTATTTTAATGCTTAAACTTTAGGTATAATTCAAAAAAATATAAAAAGTCATAAAATCGTAAAACTCGATAACTTATTGCAGCCAAAAGGGCTATTGTATGCCCTGAATATTATGATTACTGGTAAAAATCTAGCTCGTGAAAAAGCAATATAAACAGAGAAGAATGTAGCATTAATTAAGAAATCAGGAAATATTTTTTTTGATGAATACTGCACAAACACCTCGAAAATTTCCTTTAATTTTATTAGAGGTTTCTAATATTATTTTGTAGGAGATACTGATTTTGTCAAAGCAATAAATGCAAATGCTAAATGATTGGTAATGTTCCTAATTGTAAAACTTTCTAATCCGTAGAACAAAATAATAAATAACAATGATACGTAAGATTTTAATTATTTTCTTATTTTTAATATGTCCAAATATATTTGGACAAGCCATTGTTAATAAACCTTTACGAGTAAAAATTACAATTGATTCTATTAGTGCTAATGGAATAAATGTAGTAAATTTAAACAATAATGAAACTGCTGTATCAAATAGTAATGGCGAGTTTTCCATCTTAGGTAAAGCAAATGATGTTTTGATGTTTTCAGCATTAAATCTTGAAACATATAAAAGAATAGTTGGACCTCACGATATGGAAACTGATATTGTAACTATTGAAATGTATCCTGCAGTAACAAAACTAAAGGAAGTAGTTGTAAATAGCAAAGGGTTTAATGTTCTTTCGCTTGGTATTGTGACAAAAGCTCCAGTAACTTACACAACTGCAGAACGGCGTTTACAAACTGCGGGAGATTTTAAACCAATTATGCTATTAAGTATGATTGGCGGAGGAATGCCTCTTGACCCATTAATTAATAAGATTAATGGAAGAACGAAAAGGTTGAAAAAATTAATTGTGGTAGAAAAAAAGGAATTTAATATTAAATTCTTATCTGAATTGTATGATAATGAATTCTTTATAAATACACTAAGAATACCAAATAGTAATGTGGCTGGTTTTAAATATTATATAGTTGAAAATGAAAATTTTAAAAAAGTTTTGGATAATAAAAATAAGGTGCAAATATCTTTTTATATGACAGAACTAGCAGAAGAATTCAAAATTTTACTCAATAGCAAAAATTAATAACTTGCATCTTATGAAAACTAAATTTATAGTAATTAGCTTTATTCTATTGTGCCAAATCTCTTTTGGTCAAAATGAAAACAGGAAATCTTTACATGGTCGCTTTATAAATGAAATGACTTTAGTAGATAATGGTTATGTTTTTAACTTAAATTCAAAGACTAGAACTTTTATAAGCAATCAAGGTTTTTTTGATATTTTGGCTAAAGCCAATGATACGTTGTTAGTTCTTAGCCCAGCTTTTAAATCTAAGAAAATGATTATACAGCAAAAGGATTTTGTTAAAACATTATATGTCGTAGATCTGGAGTTTCAAACTACTTTGCTTAAAGAAGTTGTTGTGAAAGGTAAAATGGAGATTAAACCAGCGTTGCCTAATTCACAATCAATCGTTGATTTGGAATTTACGGATGATGTCAAATCTTCACCTATAAATAGAACCATGCCATCAAATGGAACTATAGAAAACGGAATGGATTTTGTTCGAATTTTTAAAATGGTATCTAAAGTGTTTAAAAAAGAAGGAGAACAATCGAAAGAAAATGCCCAATTTGATTTTTCAGATGCTGTTGTAAATGGACTAGATCGATACTTTTTTATAAATACTTTGAACTTAAAGCCAGAGGATATAGAACTTTTTCTTGATTATTGTGAAACTGATCCTATATCGAAAACTCTGTTAAAAGAAGAGGATGAATTTATGTTGATTGATTTTCTTGTTACCAAGAACGAGGAGTTTAAAAGAATCACTACTTTTGAAAAATGAAAAAAACACTTTTAATTACTTCTTTTGGTTTATTTTTTTTGACATTATCTTCTTTTAGCGTTCATAAATTTTATGTTTCGCTTTACCAAGTAAACTATGCTCCTGAAAAAAAAATGCTCCAAATTACATCTAGGATATTTGTAGATGACTTAGAGGAGGCAATAAGTAAAAAACATCAAAAGAAAATTAATTTAGGTTCAGAGAAAGAGACTGATCAAGATATGATTTTCTTTAAAAAGTATTTCACTGAGAAGTTAAGCATTAAAATAAATGGCCAACCAAAGGCAATAAATTTTTTAAGTAAAGAAATGGATGGCGATGTGCTTATTTGCTATTTTAATATTAAAGATATTCAAAAAATAAAAACACTTGAAGTTTATAATGCTGTCATCACTGAATCTAACTCTGAGCAACAAAATATCATGCACTTTTCTATTTTAGGAGTCAAAAACACACTTCTCTTTACAGAATCTTCATCTAAAGGTAGCATAAGTCATTAATAAATTTGATTTACTTCATAAAAATCATTATTTTCACAGCATCAAAATCAGAATTCAACCTATGAAAAAATTAGCTCTTTTATTGTTCCTGCCCGCTTTACTTTTTGCACAGGAAAAAACAACACCTACAACACCTAGGCAAACAGGGAGGTACGACACTAACAAGTTTAGTCAGATGTACGATTTATTAGCAACGCCCAATATGTTTCGCACGGCTTCAGGCGCTCCAGGACCAGCTTATTATCAACAGCAAGCTGATTACAAAATTGATATTGAGCTAGACGATAAGAAATCGACTATAAAAGGGTCAGAGGTTATCACTTATTATAATAATTCTCCAGATACATTAGAATATTTGTGGGTACAATTAGATCAAAATCAAGCAGCTAAAACGTCTCAAACTCCTTTAGCAGAAAGTCAGAGAATGGAGCAGGTTTTTCCAGCCGCAAACTTTGCTAATAAATTTTTAAAACAAGATTTAGAGAGGGGTTTTAATATTGAATCAGTCAAAGATATTAAAGGGAATCCTTTATCTTATACGATCAATGAAACTATGATGCGTATTAATCTTGATAAACCGATGAAGCCTGGGGAGAAATATTCGTTTGGGATCAAATGGAATTATAATATTAATAATTATCGAGTAGAAGGCGGGCGTTCAGGATATGAACTATTTGAAAAAGATGGTAATAAATTATATGTAATTGCGCAGTTCTATCCTAGAATGGCAGTGTATAATGATGTTGAAGGATGGCAAAATATGCAGTTCTGGGGAACTGGAGAATTTACGCTACCTTTTGGCGACTTTGATGTTAATATTACCGTTCCAGCCGATCATATAATGGAAGCGACAGGAGATTTATTGAATAGAAACGAAGTTTTTACTACAGAGCAAGTAAAACGATATGAATTGGCTTTAAAAACTTATGATAAGCCAATTGTAATTGTAACACAAGCAGAGGCCGAAGCCGCTGAGAAAGGATTTTCTAACAAGAAGAAAACGTGGAAATTTAGTGCTAAAAATGTACGTGATTTTGGAATATCTACGTCAAGAAAGTTTATTCTTGATATGATGGCTGTTAAGTTAAATGACAAATCAGTGATGGCAGTTTCTATATATCCAAAAGAGGCAAATCCTTTTTGGGGCGAAACAGCAACTCGCACGGTAGCCCACACTTTAAAAAGTTATTCTGCTCATACATTTGATTATCCTTATCCAAAGGCAGTTTCTGTGTCTGCAGAGGATCAAGGAATGGAATATCCTATGATTTGTTGGAATTATGGACGTCCTGATGAAAATGGAGTATTAAGTGAAAGAATCAAGAATGGAATGATTGGTGTAACAATTCATGAGGTTGGTCATAATTTCTTTCCTATGATTGTAAATTCTGATGAGCGTCAATGGTCATGGATGGATGAGGGTTTAAATACTTTTTTACAGTATGTAGCTGAGCAAGAAATGGGAACAAACTTTCCTTCCAGTCGTGGTCCAGCTAGTAAAATTGTGCCTTATATGAGCGGTGATCAAAAATTTCTAGAACCAATAATGTCTAATTCTGAAACTATTATTCAGTTTGGTGCTAATGCGTACGGTAAGCCAGCAACAGGATTAAATATTCTGAGAGAAACTATAATGGGTAGAGAGTTATTTGATCATGCCTTTAAAGTTTATGCGAATAGATGGAAATTCAAGCATCCTACTCCTGAAGACTTTTTTAGAACTATGGAAGATGCTTCAGCAGTAGATTTAGACTGGTTTTTTAGAGGCTGGTTTTACTCCACTGACTATGTAGATATTGGAATTAAAGAGGTAAAACAATATTATGTATCTGAAACAGCAACTAAAGAATTAAAAGATGCTGTCGTAAGAAGAGGTCGTTTTGGTGAAGAGAAGGGCCCATTTGTATATTTAGTTCCTAGTACAAGTGCGGAATTATCAACAAAAAATAAAAAAGCGTTGGCTCTTAGTGATGTTAGTTTACTATCGGATTATGTAAATACAAAATTATCTGCCGAAGAGAAAGCAAATATAAAATCACCTAAATATTTTTATGAAGTAGAATTCAATAAGCCAGGCGGAATGTTGATGCCTATTATTGTTGAATTAACGTATCAAGATGACTCAAAAGAAGTGTTTAAATATCCAGCGCAAATTTGGAGAAAAAACAATGATAGTGCTAAGAAGATTTATGCTACTGAGAAAGCAATTAAAAAGATTCAGTTAGATCCAAAACTCGAAACGGCGGATATTGATGTTACAAATAACACATGGCCAAAAGAAGAAGTAAAATCGAAATTTGATTAATTAATATTAAACTGAAAAAGACTCTATTTAGAGTCTTTTTTTTATGAAATATTTAAAAGTCGAATATTCAAAATTAGGTATCTTTGTAACAATAAAAAATAAAAAATATGTTTGGTATAGGTGGAGGCGAATTAATTTTTATCATGTTTATAGTATTGATGCTTTTTGGATCTGATAAAGTTCCAGAAATAGCTCGAACAATGGGTAAAGCAATGGCGCAGTTAAAAAATGCCACAAATGATATAAAAAGTGAAATTCAAAAAGGAGCTGAATCTAATGGATTTGATACAAAATCGATAGGAGATTTGAGAGTAAATCTTACTTCAGAAATCGATAAAGTAAAAAACAATTTATTAGGCGATACTTCTCAATACAGTGATATGACGGGAAATATTACCTCTGAAATTAACAAAGCGAAAGATAACATGCTGAATGAAGTAACTACTACGACAGCAAACTCCTTTGATGAGCCATTAGAAGATGTTTCAGGGCCAATAAAACGTCAAATATAATGATCGAAAAATTACTTTCTTTAGACGTTGATATATTTGTATTTCTTAACGGTTTAGGTTCTCCCACATTCGACAGTTTATGGTTGCTTATTACTAGGCAAAGTAACTGGATTCCCCTTTTTTTATTATTGTTGTATGTTATTTTTAAAAAATTAGGCGCTAAACAAACACTTTATTTACTTTTTTTTGTAGCTATCCTTGTTACTTTTACAGATCAAACAACTAATATTTTTAAAAACTATTTTCAAAGATTACGTCCTTGTAATAATCTAGAAATCAATTCTTTTATTCGTGTAGTTCAAGTAAGAAATTCGTTTAGTTTCTTTTCCGGTCATGCATCAAATTCTATGGCAGTTGCCACGCTAATTTATTTTACGCTTAGATCTTATTTTAAATATTTTGAACTGTTGTTTTTATGGCCTTTAATTTTTGCTTACAGTAGGATATATTTAGGATTACATTATCCAATTGATATTATTGTGGGTTTTCTATTTGGTTTTGGTTCTGGATTTTTAATGTTCAATTTGTATAAAAAAGCGCAACAACGGTACTTTCCGCTTCCAGCTAAATATTTATAATACTCGGCTAACAGTCAATCCATCTCGAATAGGCAGCAAAACAGTTTCTACTCTTGGGTCATTTGCAAGAAGCTTATTGTAATCTACTAAAATCCTGGTACTTGTATCTTTTGGGTTTAAAGTTTCAAGTACTTTCCCGCTCCATAGCACATTATCTGATAAAATAATGCCGCCCTTATTCATTTTTGGTAAAATTAATTCAAAGTAGTTAAGGTAGTTTTCTTTATCTGCATCGATAAATACTAAGTCAAATTTTAAGTCGAGTGTCGCAATAATAGTAACTGCTTCTCCTAAATATTGATGTATTTGTTTGCCCCACTGAGATTTGTTAAAATGTTTTCGCTGAAAATCTACTAACTCTTCTTTAATGTCAATGGTATGTAATGTTCCGTTGTCTCGCATTCCCTCGCATAAACACAAAGCGGAGTATCCTGTAAAAGTGCCAATTTCTAGTATGTGTAACGGACGAATCAATTTAGACAGCATGCTTAAAACTCGACCCTGGAAATGCCCGCTCAACATGCGTGGCAGTAGAATTTTTTGGTAAGTTTCTTTGTTTAAAGCTTCTAGCAATACAGGTTCTTTTTCAGAATGTTGCTCAATGTAATCTTCTAATTCTTGGGAAATAAAGTGCATTATTTTAATTTAAAAGTATTCAAATCTTGGTAATTATTCCAAAATCGCAACAAATATATAGTGTCATTTTCAATAAAACAATACATGGTGATTTGTTTTATGATTACCAGTTCACAAACATTTTTATAATCTGATTCTTTGAAAATTATGTTTTTTTTCAATAATAAACTCAGTGATAGGTCAAACTCACTTATGAATTTTAGTACATCCGTTTCTGACCACCGATTTTCTAAATACTCGATGTTATTTCAATATTCATCTTTTGAAACTAAATTTCGTTTAATCTTCATTTTTAAAATATTTTGAATATCTTTTTTTTTGTTTCTTCCATCACAAAATGATGTGACAACGTTTTCTTTTCTCTGACTTGATAGAGTGCTTTGTTTAATACTTCATTCTTATTTGAAGTCAACGGATTGCTGGGCAAGTCATCATAAGACTCTTCATTCAAATAATTATCAAAAACAGAAGAAACGATTCGTAAAATCGATCGTCTGCATTTTCGATTTGCAATTGAATTTTTTGTTTTAATGCGGGAATTCCCATGTTAGATTGTTTTAAAAAACAAAGTTACAAAATTTAACATCGTAGGTTAGAAAAATTAAGTAATATTCAAAATTGTAACTAACTTTGCGCCATGCAAATCGAGAAAAAAGACATACGCGCCTTATCTAAAGAACAACTACGTGAATTTTTTACAGCAAATGGAGACAAAGCTTTCCGTGGAAATCAAGTGTACGAATGGTTGTGGAGCAAAGGAGCGCATAGTTTTGAGGATATGACTAATGTTTCAAAAGAAACTAGAAGTAAACTTGAAACGAACTTTGTTATCAATCATATCAAAGTAGACACGATGCAGCGCAGTGAAGATGGAACTGTTAAAAATGCTGTTCGCTTGCATGATGGCTTAGTTGTTGAAAGCGTCTTGATACCTACCAATACTAGAACTACAGCCTGTGTTTCCAGTCAAGTGGGTTGCAGTTTAGATTGTAATTTTTGCGCTACAGCGCGATTAAAAAGAATGCGAAATCTAGAACCAGCTGAAATTTATGATCAAGTTGTTGCTATAGATAAAGAGAGTAGGTTGTATTATAATCATCCACTTTCTAATATTGTTTTTATGGGAATGGGTGAACCTCTTATGAATTACAACAATGTGTTAAAAGCAATCGAAATGATTATCTCGCCAGAAGGGTTAGGGATGTCTCCAAAGAGAATTATGGTTTCCACCTCAGGAGTGCCTAAAATGATTAAGAAATTAGCTGATGATGACGTGAAGTTTAAGTTAGCCGTTTCTTTACACTCGGCTATTGATGAAATCCGATCTCGAATTATGCCTTTTAGTAGTAATTTTCCTTTGGCTGATTTACGAGAATCACTTGAATATTGGTATAGAAAAACTAAAAGTAAAATCTCTTACGAATATGTGGTTTGGAAAGATATTAATGACAATAAAGAATCTATAGATGCACTTGTAAAATTCTGTAAATATGTCCCTTGTAAAGTGAATTTAATTGAATACAACCCTATTGATGATGGTGAATTTCAGCAAGCGTCAGAGGAGTCGATAAATGCGTATATAAAAGCACTTGAAGCAAGCGGAATAGTTGTAAAAGTGCGTAGAAGTCGCGGTAAAGATATAGACGCTGCTTGTGGACAACTTGCCAATAAAGAGGCTTAGAATTTAATTTTTTATAAATGTTCAAAACAAAGCAAGCATTAGTAAGATTGCATGCTAAAGCTTATCTTTGAATCCTAATGAACATTACTTCACAAATAAAACAGCCCATCTTAAAAGAAATGGAACTTTTTGAAAAAAAGTTCTATCAATCAATGACTTCGCAAGTGGCTTTGCTTAATAGAATTACCTATTATATTGTAAACAGAAAAGGGAAGCAAATGCGTCCTATGTTTGTTTTTTTAACTTCAAAAATGGTTTCTGCAGGAATTGTAAACGAAAGAACATATCGCGGGGCTTGTGTAATTGAATTAATTCATACTGCTACATTAGTTCATGATGATGTTGTGGATGATAGTAATAGGCGAAGAGGTTTTTTCTCTATTAATGCACTTTGGAAAAATAAACTCGCTGTACTCGTTGGTGATTATTTACTGTCCAAAGGACTATTACTTTCTATTGACAACGGCGACTTTGATTTACTCCGAATTATTTCTGTTGCAGTACGCGAAATGAGTGAAGGCGAATTGCTGCAGATTGAGAAAGCCCGAAGACTAGATATTACAGAGGATGTTTATTACGAAATCATTCGAAAAAAGACAGCTACACTTATTGCTGCTTGTTGTGCCCTTGGCGCAAAATCTGTTATCGAAGATGATGTTCAAGTCGAGAACATGAGAAAATTTGGTGAGCTCATTGGGATGGCTTTTCAAATAAAAGATGACTTATTTGATTATACAGATGAAGCCATAGGAAAACCGACAGGGATTGATATCAAGGAGCAAAAAATGACTTTACCACTTATTCATGTTTTAAATACTTGTACTTCAAAACAAAAAAGCTGGTTAATAAATTCTATCAAAAATCACAATAAAGATAAAAAACGCGTAAAAGAAGTTATCGCTTTTGTAAAAGACAATAATGGTTTGCTTTACGCAGAAGAGAAAATGGTTCAATTTCAGCAGGAGGCACTTTTATTATTAAATTATTATCCTAAATCTGATTTTAAAGAAGCTTTAATCTTGATGGTTAATTATGTGATTGAAAGGAAGAAATAGTGGTCAGTGTTTAGTGTTCAGTAAATAAAGCACAATGGTGAGTGTTCAGTGGTGAGTTTTCTGTTTTTAATAAGGTTTTTTTACAACTTCCATCTATAATTTTTACTATCAAGGTATTCTAAGCAAAGTTATTGATTCAACTTATTTTTATAATTTTATCTAAATTATTTATTATTAAAGTACATTAAATCAAGTGATTGAATGTTTACAACCGTTTTTTTTATCATTTATACCTATCCCATGCAACCTTTTTACAACTATTATCGTCTATGCTAATAGAAGACCGTTATTGAATTAAACATTACTCATCAATCATTGATTACTGACCACGAAACACTGATCACCAAACATTAAACATTGAGTACTGATTACTGAGCACTGAAAACTAATCACTGAACACAAATAATGAAAGTAATTCAATTACATCATCAGGAAAAGGAATTAATCCAGTTAGCTGTCGAAAGCAATCGACAGGCTCAACAGCAGATTTATTCTCAGTTTTCACCTAAAATGTTAGGAGTTTGTAGGCAATATATTAAAGACATCAATCAGGCCGAAGATATAATGATTACCGCCTTTATGAAAGTTTTTCTAAATCTAAAAAATTTTCAGCACAATGGATGTTTTGAAGGTTGGATCAGAAGAATAATGGTCAATGAATGTATCTCATTTCTTAGAGTAGAGAAAAAGATTAAATACCTTGATGATGTAACTTATTTAGAAGAAAGCTTTAATAATATTGACAGTCAGTTTTCTATAGATGATATTCAGTTTTTGATTGATGGTTTGCCAGATGGATACAAAATGGTTTTTAATCTGTACGCTATCGAAGGTTTTAAGCATAACGAAATTGCTACCTTATTAGAAATAAGTGAAGGAACATCAAAGTCGCAACTGTCACACGCCAGGAAAATGCTGCAAGGCCAAGTCAACAAGTTAAAAAATTACGAGTATGGAACCGAATAAATTAGATCAATATATAAAAGAGCAGTTAGATCCTCGGGAAATTAAACCTTCGGAAATGGTTTGGAATAAATTGGATCGTTTATTAAGCGCTGCTGAGAAACCTAAAAGGAAGTTTCTATGGATGTACATAGCGGCTAGTTTTGTTGGTTTTCTAGTGATTGGAACTGTTTTTTTTACTGTTTTTAATATTGAAATAGTAGAGAAGAATGTTCCAACGGTAGTTTTAGAACAAAATGCTGATGGTCGAATTGATAAAAAAGATGAATTGACGAATGGCGAGGTAATATTTAATACTGTTCAAAATAATACAGTTATCCCATCTAAAGTTGTTGTGAATAATATTATGAAAGCGAAATCTCAAAAACTTGCAAATAAAGAAGATACCGTTACGATCAGCAATCAATCAACAGTTGATCATGGAGTATTAAATTATAATGAAAATATGAATTCTCGAGAAGATAGTAAAAGCAAATACATTTCAGCTGAAAAATTATTAGCTGAAGTTAGTAATACTAAAAGTGAATCTAATGTTTCATTTAAAAAGATAAATAGAACTGTAAACGGGATTGCAGTGAATGCAAATAGTTTATTGTCAAATGTTGAAACAGAGTTAAATCAATCTTTTAGAGAAACGGCATTGGAAAAATTAAACAAAAATTATAACGCAATAAAAACAGTTTTAGTAAATAGAAATTACGAAGAATAAATAATCATCAATCATCAATCAAAAAACGAAAATTATGCAAAAAATTATTTTATTTACAGCTATCATGTTGGCTGCTATGGTCGGCAAATTAAATGCTCAAAGCAATGGAACTTATAAAAATGTTCTAGATTATTCTTATTGGCAACCTGAATCTCCTAATTATGACATGAGTTTTGAAAAAAATGAGAAGTTAACGGATCAAAATATTTTTACCATCAAGTCAGTAAAAAGTAAAATTGACGGTTTTGGGACTCTCATGAAAACTGTTCAATCTGACTCATACAAAGGAAAAGTAATAAAACTGAGCGGTTTTGTTAAAACCGAAAAAGTAAAATCATGGGCGGGACTTTGGATGCGCGCTGATTATTATAAAACTCAGGTTCTTGCTTTTGACAACATGTATAATAGAAGAATAAGAGGCACAACTGATTGGATGAAGTATGAAGTGATATTATATGTGCCAATTGATGCTACATCAATCTCATATGGAACTCTTTTAGATGGAACAGGTCAAGTTTGGTTTAAAGACTTAAATCTTGAAGTGGTTGACGATACGAGTGTTGAAACGGGTTCTACTAAAGGAAGAAAAAATAAAATAATTTCATTTGAAAAACGAGCAAAAGCAATTGCTGATGAAATTAAATTAATAACGGATAGTGAGAAAAAAGCATTAAAGGGTGAAGTTGAAGCCATAGATGATGATGTTTCAAGAGGATTGCTTTCCAAAGAAAAAGGGGAAGCACTAAAATTAGAGAAAGCATCTGTTCGAGCTACTACTATCGAAACTAAAGTTGGTATTGAGGAGGCAAAGCTAAATCAATTAATTCAAGACCGAGTTGATGGAAAATTAGAAGATGAACGTAATAAAAAGGGTGGTAGAATGATTATGCTTGGTGGCAGCAATACAGAAATTGGACAAAATCAAACAGAAATTAATATTGCATCTTTGAAAGTATATGATGGTAATGAAGATAAGAAGAATCGTCAATCTAAGCGTACAACAAGTCAAATGGTTTTTGCAGCAGGTTTAAACAATGTTGTGACAAACGATAAAATTGGAAATTCAGATTTCAGATATTTAGGATCTCATTTTTATGAGTTAGGCGTAACGTACAATAGTAGAATAGCGGAAAATAATAACTTATTACACGCCAAGTATGGTTTGTCATTAATGTATAATAATCTTCGACCAACTGATAATCGCAGTTTTGTGGCCAATGGGAAGCAAACTGATCTTGCTATAGATTCTAGAGATTTAACTGATTCTCGTTTAAGAAACGTTTATTTAATTGCTCCATTACATTTAGAGTTTGATTTTTCCGGCAATAAAGATTCAAATGGAAAGAAATTTTTTAGAACGCATAATAGCTTTCGACTAGGATTAGGTGGTTACGCTGGGATTAATTTGAAATCAAAGCAAATAACAAAATATGATAGCAATGATTTGAAAGTTAGTAATAAAGTTAAAGGTGATTTTAACAGCAATGATTTTATTTATGGTTTGAGTACATATATAGGGTATCAGTCAACAAGCTTATATCTAAAATATGATTTAAATCCCCTGTTTAAAGATAATGTTGTGAAGCAAAATAATGTTTCTTTAGGAGTACGTTTTGATTTCAATTAATATTTTTTGAATTAGTTAATTAGTTAAAAAGTACTTCGAAAGAAGTGCTTTTTTTTGTTTTCATTCAAATTTATGAAGTTTCATTTATGTATTTTTGCAATTGTTAAATCTTTTAATTACCAATAACATTTTGATTTCAAAAGCCACAATAGATACTGTTTTCGAAACTGCCCGAGTTGAGGAAGTAATTGGTGATTTTGTAAATTTGAAACGCGCGGGTAGTAATTTTAAAGGTTTAAGCCCGTTTTCTGAAGAGCGCTCTCCATCATTTATGGTTTCGCCCGCTAAGGGAATATGGAAAGATTTTAGCTCCGGGAAAGGAGGAAACTCGGTCGCATTTTTAATAGAACACGAAAAGTTTACCTATCCAGAAGCCATTCGGTATTTAGCTAAAAAATACAATATCGAAATTGAAGAAACAGAGCAAACCGATGAAGAAAAAGCCAATACTGATCTTCGCGAAAGTATGTATTTGGTTTCGGAATTTGCTAAAACCTATTTTCATACTACATTATTGAATTCTGAGGAAGGAAAAGCAATTGGTTATTCCTATTTTAAGGAACGCGGATTTACGAATGAAACGATCAAGAAATTCAGTTTAGGCTATTCACCAGAAGCTTGGGACGCATTTACTAAGGAAGCTTTAGGGAAAGGATATAAGTTAGAATTTCTTGAAAGTACAGGACTTACTATTCCCAGAGATGATAGACCGTTTGATCGATTTAAAGGTCGTGTTATGTTTCCTATTCAAAGTATGTCGGGACGTATTTTAGGTTTTGGTGGCCGAATTTTAACCAATGATAAAAAAGCCGCAAAATACCTGAATTCTCCAGAAAGTGATATTTACCATAAAAGTAAAGTCCTCTACGGTATTTTTCAAGCTAAGCAGTCTATTGCAAAGCTCAATAATTGTTATTTAGTTGAAGGTTATACGGATGTAATTCAGTTCAATCAATCTGGAATTGAGAATGTAGTTGCTTCATCAGGAACTGCGCTAACGCCTGACCAAATTCGATTAATTAATAGATTAACAAAAAACGTTACCGTACTTTTTGATGGAGATGCTGCGGGATTACGTGCTTCAATTAGAGGAATAGACTTGATTTTAGAAGAAGGAATGAACGTAAAAGTGTGTTCTTTTCCTGATGGTGAAGATCCAGATAGTTTTGCTAAAAAGTCATCGTATGAAGATTTAGTGAACTATTTAGAAAATAATGCCAAAGATTTTATTCAGTTTAAAGCCTCGCTTTTAATGAATGAAGCAAAAAATGACCCTATTAAGAAAGCCGATTTGATTCGGGATATGGTGGTGAGTATTTCTAAAATTCCAGATCGTATTCAAAGAGAAATCTATATTCAAGAATGTTCTCGAATAATGGATATTTCTGAGCAGGTGTTACAAAGTACGCTAGCGCAAATTGTTCAAAAAGAAACAGTAGAGATTGGTAAAAAACTAAAGCAAACGGATTCTGCTAATCAGCAAGCATTTGAAGTTGTTAAAAATGAAAATATACTTGGAGTCGAAAAAGTAGATATATTGTATCGCTTGGAACGAAAAATTATCGAAATTCTACTTTTATATGGCAACAAGGAAGAAGAGTTTGAGGATACTTATTTAAAAACAAATGAAGATGGCGAGATAGAAACATTTACAGAAAAAAAAATTTACAAAGTCTTTCAACGAATATATCTCAGTTTGCAGGAGGATGAGGTTGAATTAGCTAATCCTTTATTTCGTGATATATTTAATGACCTAATTGCATTTTATAACGAGCAAGACAATTTTAGCTTAGAGCAATATTTAATGCGTTTACAAACTGATTTTGCTCAAGAAGTTACCGATATTTTAATGGAAGATGAGCGAGTGGTTTTACACGATTGGCAGGGACAAAATATTTTTCCGAAATCAAAAAACGAAACTATTGCACAAAATGTTTCGGAAACTATTTTAACAATGCGTTGGTATTTAGTGGGTAGCATTATCGAGGAATTAAAAAACTCTATACTATCAGAATCAAATTCAGATAATACAGAGTCTATGACAATGATAATGGATTATAATATGTTAGTGCATTCTTTCTCTAAAAAATTAGGAAGGGTGATGTCTAGATATTATTAAACGATTTCTAAAGTTTTAGCTTTATTAACCAAATCTACTAAATTAGTAACATTTAGTTTCGTTAACAAACGCAGTTTGTAAGTACTAATAGTTTTTTCGTTTAGGTTTAAAATTTCAGCGATTTCGTGATTCTTCTTACCTCCACTTAAATAACGTAATACTTCAACTTCTCTATTTGATAATTTTCGATATAAACGTTCTGTTTTACTTTGCTTCGCAATTAATGCTAAATTTTTCTTTACAGTTTCGTTCATTATTATATTTCCCTGATAAACTTTAACAATTGCTACACCTAGAGTTTCTAATTTTTCAGATTTATGTACAAAACCAGATACTCCGGCTTTTATGGCATTTGGTGCATAAATTTGTTCAGATAATCCACTATAAATGATAATTTTTGTTTTTGGAAAATTTTTTAAGATTGCTTTAATCTCAAAAATACTGGAAAGACCCTCCAGATCCAAATCTAAAACTAATACATCAATGTCTTTAGTTTGCAGTATATCCCTGACCATCGTAAAGTTACCAACATTGGTAACAATCGAAATGTCTGCATTATCTTTAAAGTAAGATTTTACTCCAAAATGCACAACAGGATAATTATCGGCTATACATACCTTAATCATAATTTTTAATTTTTAGAATTGTTTGTAATTGGAAATGTAAATTTAATAAATAAATTCTGTAATTAATTGCAAATCAACATAAATTATAAATATTTCTATATTTATTTTATTTTATAAATGGGAATAGGTATCATTTTATGCTGATTTATAAGATTTAAACGTTTATAAATTTCAAAAACTATTTTCTGTCTTCCTTCAAAATCAGCTGGACTTTTTTTGCTTTCATCCTGAAGCATAGCCCATTCTAATTCATCATAACTAGCTCCTAATTGATCTTCATCTGTTCGATCATCGCCAAACAATCCATCTGTTGGAGCAGCATTCAAAATAGATTGCGGTATGGCTAAATATTTACCTACTAAAAACACTTCTGATTTCAGCAAGTCAGCAATTGGACTTAAATCAACTCCACCATCTCCATATTTTGTATAAAAACCAACACCAAAATCTTCCACCTTATTTCCTGTTCCGGCAACTAATAAATTATGAATTCCAGCAAAATAATACAAAGTTGTCATTCTTAGACGAGCTCTAGTATTAGCAAGAGCTAGATTTACTTTACTATGATCTAAATCTATAGGAACTAATTTTCTAAATGTTTCAAAAGTAGAAGATAAATCAGTTTCTATGCTATCTACATTTGAAAATTGCTTTTTTAATTGTTCAATGTGTTCACGTCCACGAGTAACATGACTCTTTGCTTGATGTATTGGCATTTCTACACATAAAACCTTCATACCTGTTTGTGCACATAAAGTTGAGGTTACTGCAGAATCAACTCCACCCGAAATGCCAATTACGAATCCCTTCACTTTTGCATTTTGAGCATACATACGAAGCCAATCTACAATTTGTTTATTGACCTCTTCAGCTTTAAATGCATTTTTTTTAATCATAATAATTCATTTTTATAAATGCAGGAATGTATATTTGCAATAAATATCTTTGTTTAATTTCTGCTTGATTAGAACTAAAAACAAATTTAATTAATATTCATGAAAAGGTATCTGTTTATTGTAGTCTTTTTTCTCTTTATTTTCTCTTGTGATAAAAAAAATAGTACCGAAGAGAAAATCATGGCAATTCCCGTTGACTTAAAAGTTGATCGATTTGATAAAGTGTTTTTTGAAACTTCAGTGGCAGATTTAGCTCTAGTAAAAAAGCAATTTCCATTCTTCTTTCCAGTTGGAAGTGATGATACCATTTGGACTTATAAAATGAAAGATCCGCTTTGGAAAGAAGTTTATACAGAAGTTCAACAAAAATACGCTGATTTTGCTCCGGTTAAAGAAGAACTCGAAACGCTTTTTAAGCACATCAAATATTACTTTCCAAAAACTAAATCTCCAAGGGTGATTACTGTTATTTCAGAAATGGATTATAATAGCAAGGTCATTTATGCTGATAGTTTATTAATAATTTCTCTAGAATTATATTTAGGTAAAAATCATAAATTTTATCAGTTTCCCAATTACTTAAAAGAAAATTTTGAGCAGAGACAAATAGCTCCTGATGTGGTTTCAAGTTTTGCAGTTAATAAAATAGCAGCTATAAACGATAAAACTTTACTTAGTCAAATGATTTATTATGGAAAACAACTTTATTTAAAAGATTTGTTATTGCCTGACTATACAGATGCTGTAAAAATGGGATATACGCCAGCGCAAATAAATTGGTGTCAAGAGAACGAAAGTTATATGTGGCGTTATTTTATTGAAAGAGAAATGCTATATAGTAATGAGCAGAAATTAAATTCTCGTTTTATAAATCCAGCGCCATTTTCTAAATTTTATTTAGAGATAGATAATGATTCCCCTGGACGAGTGGGCGCCTGGATAGGCTGGCAAATTGTTCGTTCATTTGCTAAAAATAATGAAATGCCTCTTGCTGACCTACTAAAAGTAGATGCAAAAGCGCTTTTTGAAAAATCTAAATATAAACCTAAGAAATAATGTCAAATAAAAATACATCTGAAATAAAGTTTCAAATTGAACTTGATGAAAATCGTGTTCCTGAAAAATTAATGTGGTCTGCTAAAGATGGTGGAGTAGAGCTAGAAGAAGCAAAAGCGATAATGCTTTCTATATGGGATAGTAAAGCTAAAGAAAGCATGCGAATTGATTTATGGACCAAAGATATGCCTGTTGATGAAATGAAAATTTTCTTTCATCAAACATTGGTCGCCATGTCTGAGACGTTCAAACGCGCAACAGACGACGAAAAGATGGCAGACACTATGAAAGATTTCTGTGATTATTTTGCAGAGAAATTAGACTTGGTTAAATAAAACATAATCTAAAAAAAAATTCCAAATTCCAATTTATTATTGGAATTTGGAATTTTTTTTAATTTTTGGAATTTCTTGTTTTAAAAACCGCTATTGTTTTTAAATACTTCTTGATTTACTTCATCAATGTAACCTAGTAATTCCTCTTTTCCAGTTGACTCAGTTGCTGAGGTTATAAAATATTGAGGCATTTCGGCCCAGTTATTAGCAAACATTTTCTTTTTATAAGCAGCAATATGAGAATCAATTTTTACTCGGCTTATTTTGTCAGCTTTGGTAAAAATGATACAAAAAGGAATTTCGCTTTCTCCCATATACGACATAAATTCTATGTCAATAGTTTGCGCTTCGTGGCGTATGTCTATTAGAACAAAAGCACAAACAAGTTGCTCTCTAGTTTCAAAATAATCAGTAATAAATTCTTGAAAAATAGATTTTGTTTTTTTGGAAACCTTGGCATAACCATAACCTGGTAAATCCACTAGAAACCAGTTGTTGTTAATTATAAAGTGATTAATCAGTTGTGTTTTTCCGGGTCGTCCGGATGTCTTTGCTAATTTTTTATGATTTGTTATCATATTGATCAACGAGGATTTCCCTACATTAGATCTGCCTATAAAAGCGTATTCCGGCAAGAAATCCTTAGGACATTTTGCAACATCGGAATTACTAATAACAAATTCGGCGGTATTAATTTTCATTTAAATAGGGTATAAAAAATCGTCAATTAATTAGTGTATCGCAAGGTGAGTTTGAGTTAACCATTCATGCAATAAACTATTGAACTCATCAGGATGTTCCATCATAGCAGCATGTCCACATTTATCAATCCAGTATAAAGTGGAATTTGGCAATAGCTTATTAAATTCCTCTGCCACATCTGGCGGCGTTACTTTATCATTCTTACCCCATATAATACAAGTTTGCACATGCATTTTAGGTAAATCTTTAGCCATATTATGACGAATAGCGCTTTTAGCAATCGTCAATGTTTTAATAAGCTTTATTCTGTCATTTATAGATTCGTAAACCTCGTCAATAAGTTCTTTAGTAGCTATTTTAGGATCGTAAAATACGTCCTCGGCTTTTTTCTTTATATATTCATAGTCGCCTCTTTTAGGATAACTATCACCCATTGCACTTTCATAAAGTCCTGAACTTCCTGTAATAATAAGTCCTGCGACTTTTTCAGGATACATTTTTGTATGGTATAAAGCGATATGTCCGCCTAATGAATTTCCTAAAAGTATAACGCGATCTAAACCTTTGAATGTGATAAAATCCTTGACATATTTAGCAAAACTTTTTACATTAGTTTTTAAAATATTCTGTGTGTATATAGGTAGATCTGGAATAATAATTTTATAACCTTTTGTAGAAAAATAACTGGCAACAGCGTCAAAGTTGCTAAGTCCTCCCATAAGCCCGTGTAAGATGACGATTGGAGTGCCTTCACCTACTTCATAATAACTGTATCTGCCTTCTTTTTTATAATTTTTTTCCATTTTATGTCAAACCCGATTTTCATTTTTGACAAATATATGATTTAATAAATAAAAATTAATTTTTACAACAGTTTTTAATTATAAAATCAACGAGAAAATATAATCTTTATAGCGATCATAGTAGTTCAAAAACACCAGAATATTTAAGTTTTTTATAATCTTTTTCTAATATTATCAATAGAATTCTATATTGTTAATATACTTGATTGATGCTGATTTTTTTATAATTAATAGGCAATTAATTAATCAAATAGTAATCACCAAATTAGTAATCATAATGGTTAAACTTATTAACAATGTGGTATTTTGTGGTAAAATGTGGTAAATTTTTTTCTATTTTTGCTTTAATCAATATATCATTTTTCAGGTGGAAACTATAGTTGGCACATATGAATGTAAGGTAGACGCTAAGGGGCGACTACTTTTGCCAGCGCCTTTAAAAAAGCAGATGGCTACTTCACTTCAAGATGGATTTGTCTTGAAGCGTTCTGTGTTTCAACCTTGTTTAGAGTTGTATCCAATGGAGGAATGGAATATGATGATGCAAAAAATCAATAAACTTAATCGTTTTGTAAAAAAGAATAATGACTTTATCCGACGCTTCACAGCGGGTGTAAAGCTGGTAGAAATTGACGCTTTAGGTCGCTTACTAATCCCTAAAGACTTAGTTTCCTTTGCTAATATAAGCAAGGATGTTGTCTTTTCATCTGCTGTAAATATAGTAGAGATTTGGGACAAAGATTTATACGAGAAATCGATAAGTGGTGAAGATGTTGATTTTGCAGATTTAGCCGAAGAGGTAATGGGTAATATAAATGACAATGACAATGGAATATCATAATCCGGTATTACTCCGCGCATCAGTGGATGGTTTGAATATTAAACCAGAGGGTATTTATGTTGATGTAACCTTTGGAGGTGGTGGTCACTCTAAAGAAATTTTGAGAAGATTAGGTCCTAATGGAAAATTATTTGCATTCGATCAAGATGAAGATTCTTTAGCTAATGCTTTAAGTGATGAAAGATTTACGCTGATAAATGAAAATTTTAGATTTATCAAACGTTTTCTTAGATTTTATGGAATTAAAAATGTTGATGGAATATTAGCTGATTTAGGAGTTTCTTCTCATCAATTTGACGTTCCTGAAAGAGGTTTTTCAACTCGTTTTGACGCAGGATTAGATATGAGAATGAGTCAAAAAAACGATTTAAATGCTTATAAGGTCGTTAATGAATATGACGAAGCTAATTTAAGAAGAGTTTTTTTAGACTACGGAGAACTTAAAAATGCACCCGTTTTAGCAAGAACAATTTTAGAAGCGAGAGAATTTAACCCAATTAAAACAACTGATAAGTTAAAAGAGATTTTATCTCAGCATTTACCCGAAAGAGTTAAAAATAAAGTTTTGGCTCAAATATATCAAGCCATTCGCATTGAAGTCAATCAAGAAATGGATGTTTTAAGAGAGTTTTTAGAACAATCTTTGGAAGTATTAAATCCTGAAGGACGGTTAAGCGTAATCTCTTATCACTCCTTAGAAGATAGGTTAGTAAAGCGTTTTATGAAAAACGGAATGTTTGAAGGGGAACCAGAGCGTGACTTTTTTGGAAATTTTTCAGTTCCTTTCAAAACTATCGGAAAATTAGTGGTTCCTGATCATGTTGAGATTAAAGAAAATAATAGAGCTAGAAGTGCCAAGTTAAGGATTGCCGAAAAAAAGTAGAATTGTCCACCAAGAATAAGGAAGTTAAAAATGAAAAATGGAGTATACAGTTTACTAAAAGCAAGATTTTTATTAAATGAGGATGCAGTAAAAAACTGGCGCTTTATTGTTTTTATCATTTTTTTAGGCATTTTAATGATTGCTAATACACAGCGCTTTGAGCAAAAGGTTTTTAAGATTATAGCTTTAACAAATAAGTCTAAAGAATTACGATCGGAATTTGTAGATAGACGATCGGAATTAATGAAATTAAAAATGGAATCTACAGTTTCTGCAAAGATGGTTGATAAAGGAATTTTTCCATCAACAGTTCCTCCAGTAAAAATAAAAGTTAGAAAAGAAAAGGAAAAAACATTTTTTCAAAAATTATGGCAGTAGAAGATAAACAAATATCATATCGTATTTATCTAGTGGCTTTTGGCATTTTTGTCATGGCTATCGCTATTGTTGTGAAACTAACTAATATTCAATGGGTAGAAGGTGATTATTATAGAAAATTAGCTAAGGAAAGAACGGTTAGAACATTTGTAATTCCAGCCAATAAAGGCAATATTTATTCAGCAGATGGTAGTTTGCTAGCCACTTCAATTCCCAATTATGAAATTCGATTTGATGCGCTTGCGCCAAAAGCAGATGCCTTTGAGAAAAATGTAAAAGCCCTAGCAGATTCATTAGCTACAATGTTAAATAAGCCTTCTGGATACTACGAGAATGAATTAAGAAAAGCGAGAGCAAACAAGAATAGATACTATTTACTTGCTCGAAATTTGAGTTATACACAATATTTTAAAATAAAAGGATTTCCATTATTTAATTTAGGTGCTTATAAAGGAGGAATAATTATAGAGCAAGAAACCATACGCGAACATCCAATAGGAAAAATAGCAGAACGTACAGTAGGTTACGAACGTACTTCTCATGGTAAATCATTTGATGGAAAAGGAATTGAATGGGCATTTAGAGAACAATTGAATGGCAAAGATGGTAAAGTTTTAAAGCAAAAAATTGCAAAGGGACAGTGGAAACCTATTCGTGATGTCAATGAAGTTGATCCACAAGATGGATATGATGTGATCTCTACTATAGACGTATATATTCAAGATATTGCACATCATGCTTTATTAAAACAATTAGAGTTATATGATGCTGATCATGGCTGTGTGGTAGTAATGGAAACACATACTGGTCATATCAAAGCAATCTCTAATTTAGGTAAGGGTAATGATGGAAGTTATTTTGAAACTACCAATTATGCAGTAGCTGAATCCCATGAACCCGGTTCTACTTATAAATTAGCTGATTTAATGGCGCTTTTAGAAGATAAAAAAGCAGATACAAGCACTGTTTATGACACTAATGGAGGCGTTATTGTTTATTCAGGTAGAAAAGTTCGCGATTCACAATTAGGGGGTTATGGCAAGATTTCTTTAGCTAGAGGTTTTGAAGTTTCATCAAATACCGTCCTAGTACAAGCAGTTTATCAAGCTTATAAAGATGAACCATCCCGATTTGTAAATCATCTTAATAATTTTGGATTAAATAAAAAATTAGGACTTTCAATTAAAGGAGAAGGCCAACCCTATATACCACAACCTTCAGATAAGAAATGGTCTAATGTCACGCTTCCTTGGATGGCCTTTGGATATGGAGTTCATATCACTCCAATGCAAACTTTAGCTTTCTACAATGCTGTTGCAAATAATGGAGAAATGGTAAAGCCACAATTTGTTTCTGAAATAAAAGAATGGAATAGAACTATTAAAAAATATAACAAAGAAGTTTTGATTCCCAAAATATGTTCGGATGCAACAATTTTAAAATTAAAAGCGGTATTAGAAAATGTAGTCAAAAAAGGAACGGGTAAAAAATTGTATTCTAAAGATTTTTCAATGGCGGGAAAAACCGGAACAGCGCAAGTTAATTATGGTAATAAGGGTGGATCAAAAATGTATTATGCGTCTTCATTTGTAGGTTACTTTCCAGCTGACCAGCCTAAATACTCTTGTATAGTTGTGGTTCATAAACCAAATACTAGACTGAATAATTTTTATGGAGCTGATGTCGCTGGTCCTGTTTTTAAAAGAATTGCACAAAAAATATTTACTGATGCGCCGTCAACTAACGAAATTAAAAACATAGATAAAAAAAATCTAAAACAAGACAAGGATTATAACTCCTATTTTACAAAATCAAATAAAAAACAACAAATAGTTCCTAACCTAAAAGGAATGTCAGGAATGGATGCAGTAGCGTTACTTGGAAATTTAGGACTAAAAGTCAAAATTACTGGTATGGGTAAAGTGCGTAAGCAGTCCGTTGAGGCAGGAGAGAATTTAGTAAAAAACACAACTATAGTATTAGAATTATCATGAATATCTTAAAAGAAATATTATATAAGGTCGCTATCGAATCTATAAAAGGGTCGACTGATATTTCTATTAATAGAATAGATTTTGATTCCCGAAAAATAGAGGCAAATGATGTCTTTGTTGCTATTCGTGGCACACTATCTAATGGTCATGATTTTATTGAAATTGCTATTCAAAATGGAGCAATAGCCATTATATGTGATTCGCTACCTGAGGATATAAAAAAAGGAATTACTTATGTAGAAGTAAGAAATACTAATTCGGCATTAGCTTTAATAGCAGCAAATTTTTATGATAATCCCTCTAAGGATTTAAAATTAATTGGAATCACAGGAACAAATGGTAAAACTACTATAGCTTCTTTATTATTTCAATTATTTCAAAAAGCAGGTTCAAAAGTAGGATTGTTATCAACTGTAAAAATTGTAGTAAATACTACTGATTATAAAGCTACTCATACAACTCCAGATTCAATTACTATCAATCATTATTTAAAAGAAATGGTAGATGCAGGTGTTGAATATTGTTTTATGGAGGTAAGTTCACACGGAGTACATCAAAAAAGAACAGAAGGACTACAATTTGTAGGTGGGATATTTACTAATTTATCTCATGATCATTTAGATTATCATCCAACCTTTGCTGAATATAGAGATGTTAAAAAATCATTTTTTGATAGTATGCCTAAATCAGCTTTTGTACTAACTAATATCGACGACAAAAATGGACAAGTAATGTTACAGAATACTGTGGCAAAAAAAGTTACTTATGCCTTAAAAACGTATGCTAATTACAACGCTCAAATATTAGAAAATCAATTATCAGGTTTACTCTTGAAAATAAATGGCAATGAAGTATGGACTAAATTAATAGGAACATTTAATGCCTATAATTTATTAGCGATATATGGAACTGCAGTTGAGTTAGGAATGGAAAGCTTAGAAGCTTTACGATTAATCTCAAATTTAGAAAGTGTTTCTGGTCGCTTTCAATTTATAGTGTCAAAATTAAATATTACCGCGATTGTTGATTATGCACATACTCCTGATGCACTAGAGAATGTGCTAAATACAATAAATGATATTCGCACAAAAAATGAACAGCTAATTACAGTTATAGGTTGTGGAGGAAACAGAGATACGTCAAAGCGTCCAGTGATGGGAGAAATTGCAACAAGTCTAAGTGATAAAGCCATTTTAACATCTGACAATCCAAGAAATGAAAATCCAGACGACATAATTAACGAAATGGAAAAAGGTGTTGCTCCTCAAAATTTTAAAAAATTATTAACCATTACTGATAGAAAACAAGCCATAACAACTGCATGTCAATTAGCACAAGCAAATGATATCATATTAATTGCTGGTAAGGGTCATGAAAATTATCAAGAAATTAAAGGGCAACGTTACCATTTTGACGATATGGAAACGGTAAAAGAGATTTTAGAAAAAATAAATAAATAATCAAATAAACCATAACCCCAAATGCTATATTACTTATTTGAATATTTAAACAAAACATTGGATGTTTCTGGAACGGGAGTATTTCAATACATTACAGTTCGATCTGCATTAGCATTTATGTTATCATTACTGTTATCTACTATTTATGGAAAAAGAATAATCCAATTTTTGCAAACACAGCAAGTGGGTGAAACCGTTCGTGAGCTAGGATTGATCGGTCAGAATGAGAAGGCAGGAACACCTACAATGGGCGGGTTGATAATCATTTTTGCAACGTTAGTTCCTGTTATGCTATTTGCAAAATTACATAATATATACATTGTTTTATTGATTGTCACTACGCTATGGATGGGTACAATTGGATTTATAGATGATTATATTAAAATTTTTAAAAAAGATAAGGAAGGGTTAAAAGGTATTTTTAAAGTTTTTGGACAAGTTGGTTTAGGATTAATTGTAGGATCAGTATTGTATTTTAGTCCAGCAGTTACTGTTAGACAAGATACTGTTAAAACTAATATTTTTAAAGTATCAACAACAGAGAATGTTATAGTTCAAGCACCTATAGAAGAAAAATCTACTGTAACTACAATTCCTTTTTTTAAAAATAACAAATTTGATTATGCTGAATTATTAGCTTGGACAGGCGACGGTTATCAAAAATGGGCTTGGTTGGTATTTATACCTATTGTGATTTTTATTATAACGGCAGTTTCAAATGGTGCCAATTTAACAGATGGCATTGACGGCCTTGCTGCAGGTACATCGGCCATATCAGTCTTTGCGTTAGGGATTTTTACATTTGTATCAGGTAACATTATTTTTTCTAATTATTTAAATATTCCCTACATCCCAAATTCTGGAGAAATGACTGTTTTTATAGCAGCTTTTGTAGGTGCATTGATTGGATTTTTATGGTACAATTCCTATCCTGCTTCAGTGTTTATGGGGGATACAGGAAGTTTAACCATTGGTGGAATCATTGCAGTATTAGCAATTGCAGTACGAAAAGAGATGCTAATTCCATTATTATGTGGAATTTTCTTGGTCGAAAATCTATCTGTAGTTCTTCAGGTTAGTTATTTTAAATATACAAAAAAACGCTATGGCGAAGGCCGAAGAATATTCTTAATGTCTCCGCTGCATCATCATTATCAAAAGAAGGGATATCATGAGAGCAAAATTGTAACCCGGTTTTGGATTGTTGCCATAATGCTTGCTATACTTTCAATTATCACTTTAAAATTCAGATAATATGCGATTAGTGATTTTGGGTGGTGGCGAAAGCGGCGTAGGAACAGCTATTCTCGGTAAGAAAAATGGCTATGATGTTTTTGTTTCGGATAGTAATAAGATTAAAGAAAATTATAAACAAGTTCTTATTAATAATGGTATTAATTGGGAAGAAGAGCAGCATACAGAAAGCTTAATTCTAAATGCTGATGTAGTTATGAAAAGTCCTGGAATTCCAGATAAAGCTTTAATTATAAAAAAATTAGTAGAGAAAGGAATATCGGTAATTTCAGAAATTGAATTTGCTGCTCCCTTTACTAGTGCAACTATTATTGGGATAACAGGTAGTAATGGAAAAACGACCACCACAATGCTCACCTACCATTTATTAAAATCAGCAGGATTAAATGTGGGATTAGGTGGAAATATAGGTAAAAGTTTTGCGTGGGAAGTAGCTGATAAAAAATATGATTCTTATGTGCTGGAATTAAGCAGTTTTCAGCTTGATGGAATTATAAACTTTAAACCACACATTGCAATTATTACTAATATTAGTCCAGATCATTTAGATAGGTATGAATATAATTATGAAAACTATATCAATGCCAAATTTAGAATAACAATGAATCAGTCTGAAGATGATTATCTCATCTATGACGCCGATGATGAGGCGATAAAACAATGGTTACAAACGCATACCGTAAAAGCAAAATTAATTCCTTTTTCATTGACAAAAACGTTTACTGAAGGAGCATATATAAAAGATAATACTATGGAAATCAAAATCAGAGGAGAAGAATTTACAATGGATACAGATCACATTGCGTTAGAAGGGAAACATAATATTAAAAATGCAATGGCAGCAACATCTGTAGCAAAGTTAATGCAAATAAGAAAGGCAACAATTAGAGAAAGTTTATCTAATTTTCAGGGTGTAGAACATCGTTTAGAAAAAGTTTCGAAAATTCAAAATGTTCAATATATAAATGATTCTAAAGCGACAAATGTAAATGCTACCTTTTTTGCATTAGATAGTATGAACTCACCTACTGTTTGGATTGTTGGCGGAGTTGATAAGGGCAATGATTACAATGAATTAATGTCATTAGTACGCGAGAAAGTTAAAGCAATAATTTGTTTGGGAATTGACAATAAAAAAATAATCAACATATTTGGAAATGTTGTAGATATTATGATAGAAGTAAACAATATGAGCGAGGCGGTTCAAATGGCACAGCGTTTAACTGAAAAAGGAGATACGGTTTTATTATCGCCAGCTTGTGCAAGTTTTGATTTATTTGAAAGCTATGAAGACCGTGGAAATCAATTTAAAGCAGCAGTTAAAAATTTATAATAGCTATTTTTAACAGTTTACAAATTTGAAAAAAGTACCTTTTATTGACTAATAAAAAAAAGGTATAAATAAAAAAAAGGATGAAAAGATTAATAGGCAATTTAAAAGGGGATAAGGTAATTTGGTCATTTGTGGCTTTATTAGCTTTGCTGTCGTTTATGCCTGTTTTTAGTGCGAGTAGTAATTTAGCTTATTTAGGTCGTGGAACAGGAAATACGTTGGGGTATTTAATGAAACATCTTGGGCATATTGCTTGTGGCTTTGCGATTATTTATTTTGTACATAAAATTCCATATCAGTATTTTAGATCTATCTCTAAGTGGTTATTGCCCGTAGTTTGGATAGTGTTAGCAATAACTATGATAAAAGGAACAGTAATAGGAGGAGCAAATGCTTCTAGATGGCTTCAAATTCCATTTGTAGGGATTTCGTTTCAACCGTCAGCTTTTGCAGCTTTAGTACTATTTGTATTTGTAGCGCGATATTTATCGAAAACAAGATTAAAAAAAATTGATTTTGTCGAATCTTTAAAAGAGTTATGGTTACCTGTATTTATCACTTTATTTTTTATTCTACCATCAAATTTTTCTACAACAGCGTTAATTTTTTCGATGATATTAATGCTTGTATTTATTGGAAATTATCCTTTTAAGTATATTTCTATTATTCTTGGCACCGGATTGCTATTACTTTCATTTTATATTTTAGTAGCTAAAGCTTTTCCGGATGCATTCAAAAACCGTGTGGATACCTGGGAAAGTAGAATAGAAAGTTATTTGAACGATAAGCCTAATGAAGATGATTATCAAATAGAGAAAGCTAAAATTGCAATCGCATCCGGTATGGTATATGGATTAGGGCCAGGCAAGAGTGTTCAAAAGAATTTTTTACCACAGTCCTCTTCTGATTTTATTTACGCAATTATTATTGAGGAATACGGATTGATTGGTGGTCTGGGAATTTTATTATTGTATTTATTGTTATTATTTAGATTTGTTATTGCATCTCACAAAGCAACAACAATTTTTGGGAAATTAGTGGTCATAGGCTTAGGTTTTCCAATGATATTTCAAGCGATGATTAATATGGCCGTGGCTGTAGAATTATTACCTGTAACGGGTCAAACATTACCCTTAATAAGTAGCGGTGGAACCTCTATATGGATGACGTGTATTGCCCTAGGTATTATTTTAAGTGTGACTAAAAAAGAAGAGGAAATAGTTCAGGAATTTAAAGATGCTGCTAAAAGAGAAGAAGCACTTCAAAAATTAATTGATAGAGAATTAGCAGAAGAAGACGAAGTTGAAGAGGTGTATTCTATTGATGATAGAGCGAATAATCCAATTCAAGCAGTGATCAATAAGTAATAGAAATTATAGTTATAATAACAATGCAAACATATAAATTCATTTTAAGCGGTGGCGGAACAGGAGGACATATCTATCCTGCTATTGCTATTGCCAATGAATTAAAAGCACGTTTTCCTAATGCTGAATTTTTATTTGTAGGTGCTCATGACAAAATGGAAATGCAAAAAGTTCCCCAAGCAGGTTATCAAATAAAAGGGCTGTGGATTTCAGGATTACAAAGAAGACTAACATTTGACAATACTTTATTTCCAATTAAATTGATGAGTAGCTTGATAAAAGCTCGTAAAATAATTAAGGAATTCAAGCCAAACATAGTTATAGGGACTGGCGGATTTGCAAGTGGCCCACTTTTACACGTGGCCGCACTTTCAAATATCCCTACTGTTATTCAAGAGCAAAATTCATATCCAGGTATAACTAATAAATTATTAAGTAAAAGAGCAGATAAAATATTTATAGCCTATGAGAATTTAGAACATTTTTTTCCAAAAGAAAAAATGATTTTAACAGGTAATCCTGTTCGTCAAGATTTTTTAGATATAAATTCTAAAAGAAGTGAAGCAATGTCATATTTCAATTTAGATGACAATAAAAAAACGTTATTAATTCTCGGTGGTAGTTTAGGTTCTAAAAGAATAAATCTATTAATAGCAGAAAAATTAAATTTTCTATTAGACTTAGGGATTCAAATTTTTTGGCAATGTGGAAATTCGTATATGACAGAATATAAACATTTTTCAGAGACGCAAGATGTTCAAGTAGTTTCTTTTATTGATAGAATGGATTTGATCTATGCAGCCGCTGATTTTGTAATTTCAAGAGCGGGTGCATCATCTGTTTCAGAGTTGTGCTTAGTGGCAAAACCAACCATTTTTATTCCGTCTCCAAATGTTGCGGAAGATCATCAAACTAAAAACGGAAAGGCGATAGTTGATAAAAATGGTGCATTGTTAATTAAAGAAAGTGAATTAAACGACAATTTTGAATCTGTTTTTAATAGATTGTTATATGATGAAAATTTGCAAAATAATTTAAGCGATAACATGAAAAAATTAGCTAAACCAAATGCAACAAAAGATATAGTAGACGAGATAATAAAATTGATTCAAAGTCCGAGTTCGTAAAAGTAAATTTTGTTAAACTTGAAGATTTTACATAAAATAAAATGAATTTAAAACAAATAGATAACGTATACTTTATAGGCATCGGAGGAATCGGGATGAGTAATCTTGCGCGTTATTTTAAAAACTTGGGAAAGGAAATTTGCGGATATGATAAAACACCTTCTAATCTAACTAGTGAACTAATTGAAAGTGGAATTTTAATACATTTTGAAGATCAAATTAATTTGATTCCTAAAAATTTTTATGTAGAAAATACGTTAGTTATTATAACCCCAGCAGTACCAATAACACATTCTGAATGGAATTATTTCATAGAAAGAGATTATATAATAAAAAAAAGAGCTGAGGTTTTAGGTTTAATTAGTAAAGATACCTTCTGCTTTGCAGTGGCAGGAACACATGGTAAAACGACAACTTCTGGTATACTAGCACATATTTTATTTGAAAGTGGAGCTGATGTTACTGCTTTCATAGGTGGAATAGTTGAAAATTACAACTCAAACCTTATAGGTAGTGGAAAAACAGTTACAGTAGTTGAAGCTGATGAATTTGATCGATCCTTTTTACATCTCTATCCTAATATTGCCTGCATTACATCTATGGATGCTGATCATTTAGATATTTATGGAACTAGCGAGGCTATAGAAGAATCATTTATAGAATTTGCAAATAAAATAGAAAATAAAAACAACCTTTTTATTACGAAACAACTATCTATTGAAGGCGTGATATGCGCCATAGATGAAGAGGCGGCTTACAAGGCATTTAATATAAAAATAAGTGATGGAAATTATATATTTGATGTACAGACGCCAAATGAGATAATTAAAAATTTTAATTTTGCTCTACCTGGTAGACATAATTTAATGAATGCTTTAATGGCTATTGCAATGGCTGATTTATATGGTACTCCAGCAGATGAAATCATAAAAGCTTTAGCGTCATTCAATGGGATTAAAAGAAGATTTTCTTACCAGGTAAAAACAAGTTCAAAGGTGTATATAGATGATTATGCGCATCATCCTACAGAAATAAATGCCGTTTATCAAGCAGTTTCAGAATTGTATCCAGGTCAAAAAACGTTAGCTATATTTCAGCCTCATTTATTTAGTAGAACAAGAGATTTTGGTGATGACTTTGCAAAGAGTTTATCCGCATTTGATGAAGTATTGTTGTTAAATATTTATCCAGCTCGCGAATTACCTATTGAGGGTATAAGCTCTAATTGGCTATTGAATAAAATGACCAATAATAATGTAAGTATAATTGATAAAAAAGATATAGTTTCAAAAATTTTAGAGAGCCATGCAAGCGTAATTATTACTATTGGAGCGGGTGATATTGGAGAATTAGTTCCATCAATTAAAAAAGCAATTTATGAAAGTATTTAATTGGAACAATATTAGATTACTTCTAATGTTTATAGTGGTAATTTTTCTATTTTCATTTACTTCAAAACGTAATGAAAACAGAAAACTTTCAAAATCCATTATTATATTTGAAGGAAATAGCACACCATTTGTTAGGCGTGAAGCAATTACTAAATTGTTAATAGAAAATAACACTGATGTGTCTAGCATAAGAAAAGTTAATTTAGATTTGCAAAAGTTGGAAAAAGGCTTAAATGCTCAAAAAATGATTGAAAAATCAGATGTATTTGTAAGTGTTGATGGTGTATTAAAGGCTGTAATTAAGCAAAAAACCCCTATAGCAAGGGTTTTTGATAAAGATGGTTCTAGTTATTTTGATTATCAAGGAAGTAGAATGCCTTTGTCAATAAATTATACGGCGAGAGTACCGTTAATTACGGGAAAAATGACTAGTATTGATAACGAAGTTTTAACTACTTTTTTAAGGTTTATATATGATGATTCATTTCTAAAGAAAAACATAATAGGAATCGAAATTATGCCAGATGGCACCATTACGATGCTTAATAGAAACTTCGATTATCAAATAAATTTTGGCAAAGTTGAAAATATGGAGCAAAAATTTAAAAATTATAAAGCTTTTTTTCAAAAGGCAGTTTTAGATAGTTCGTTGTATAAATATAGAAATATTGATCTCCGCTTTACGGAACAAGTAGTTTGCACTAAATAATAGATGATGGAAAAAGAAAATATTGCAGTAGGTCTAGATATAGGGACAACTAAAATTGTTGCCATGATAGGCAAGAAAAATGAATATGGTAAACTGGAAATTTTAGGTATAGGAAAATCTAAAAGTTTGGGCGTAGCTAGAGGTGTGGTAAATAATATTACGCAAACTATCTTATCTATACAGCAAGCAGTTCAAGAAGCAGAGAATAATTCAGGTTACAAAATAAAAGATGTCGTTGTTGGAATAGCAGGGCAACACATTCGTAGTATTCAACATACTGATTACATTAGCAGAAATAATCCTGAAGAAGTTATAGGCGGGATGGACATTCAGCTTTTAATAGATCAAGTAAATAAATTGGCGATGTTACCTGGAGAGGAAATTATTCATGTTCTTCCGCAGGAATTTAAAATTGATGGTCAATCGGGGATAAAAGAACCTATTGGAATGTATGGTGGACGATTAGAATCTAGTTTTCATGTTGTGGTAGGACAAGCCTCGTCCATTCGCAATGTAGGAAGATGTATCCAAAGTGCAGGAATTGAATTATCGGGATTGACATTAGAACCTTTAGCCTCGGCAGATGCTGTTTTAAGCCAAGAAGAGAAAGAAGCGGGTGTTGCATTAATCGATATAGGTGGTGGAACAACTGATTTAGCGATCTTTAAAGATGCTATTATTCGTCATACCGCTGTAATACCTTTTGGAGGTAATGTCATTACAGATGATATTAAAGAAGGATGTTCAATTATAGAAAAACAAGCCGAATTATTAAAAATTAAATTTGGATCTGCTTGGCCGGGAGAAAATAAAGATAATGAGATTGTATCCATACCAGGATTAAGAGGTAGAGAACCAAAAGAGATATCATTAAAAAATCTATCAAAGATTATTCATGCGCGAGTGGTAGAAATCGTAGATTTGGTTTTTACAGAAGTGAAGGCTTATGGTCATGAAGATCCTCGTAAAAAATTAATTGCAGGAATTGTACTTACAGGTGGAGGTGCACAGTTAAAGCATATTAAGCAATTAGTGGAATATATTACTGGAATGGATACTAGAATAGGATATCCTAATGAGCATTTAGCTGGAAATTCTGATGAGGACATTGCAAGCCCATTATATGCCACAGCAGTAGGATTAGTAATGAAAAGTATTGAGAATAAGTCACAAAGTGCCGTGCGAATTGAAGCTTTAACACAAGCTAAAGCACCTGTTTATAGACCGGCAGTTGTGCAAGATTCAATTGATGAAAAATCGCAGATGGTTGAAAATGTTGAGGATGAAAATGGAAATGAAAAGCAAACTTCAACAGTAAATAGAATACAACGCAATTTCTTTGATCGATATGTAGATAAAATCAAAGACTTTTTAGAAAACGCAGAATAATTGGCTTAGCCAAATAATTATAAGATTTAGTAATATAACAATTTCAAAAACCAAATAAGATGATGAGCGACCCAGAATTTGGAAGTATTTCATTTGATTTACCAAAGAATCAATCAAATGTTATAAAAGTTATAGGAGTAGGTGGAGGAGGAAGCAATGCCATAAATCACATGTTTAAACAAGGGATTAAAGGTGTAGATTTTATAGTTTGCAATACCGATTCTCAGGCATTACAAAATAGTTCAGTTCCAAATAAAATTCAGTTAGGAGTACATCTAACGGAAGGCCTTGGTGCTGGTGCAAATCCTGATGTAGGACAGCAATCAGCTATCGAAAGTATTTCTGATATCGAGAAAATGTTAGATCGTAATACCAAAATGGTATTTATCACCGCCGGAATGGGTGGAGGAACTGGAACAGGTGCAGCACCAGTTATTGCACAATTAGCTAAAGAAAGAGATATTCTTACTGTAGGAATTGTAACGTTGCCGTTTTTATTTGAAGGTAAAGTGCGTCAAGAGCAAGCGCAAATTGGTATTGAAAAACTGCGCAAGCAAGTCGATTCCTTAATAGTTATCAATAACAATAAGTTAAGAGAAGTATACGGGAATCTTGGTTTCAAAGCTGGATTTTCGAAAGCAGATGAAGTTTTGGCAACAGCCTCAAGAGGAATTGCTGAAGTCATTACACACCATTATACTCAAAATATTGATTTAAGAGATGCTAAAACAGTTTTGTTCAATAGCGGAACCGCCATTATGGGATCATCTGTTTCATCTGGTGAAAATAGAGCTAAAGAGGCGATTATTGCCGCATTAGACTCCCCATTATTAAATGATAATAAAATCACTGGAGCTAAGAACGTGTTGCTTCTTATCGTTTCAGGAACTAATGAGATTACCATCGATGAAATAGGGGAAATCAATGATCATATTCAAGTTGAAGCAGGTCATAATGCTAATATTATCATGGGTGTAGGTGAGGATGAATCTCTTGGTGATGCTATAGCTGTTACTATAATTGCGACAGGATTTGACATTGAGCAACAAAACGAAATTGTAAATACGGAACCAAAAAAAATAATTCACACACTTGAAGATGAGCAAAGAAGTGTCTATAATTTAAGTAATAAATCAGTTAAAGCATTTGATTTAAATGCTGATTCTATAGGTTCTGGTACTAACGAGCGTGTTGTTTATGATCTACTTGAAGATGTAACAATAGCTTCAGATGCAACAGTTACAATACCAACAACTGCTACTGATGATGCTACTGAAATATACGATCTAGCTAAAAATCTAGATGTGTCTTTTGAAATTGTATCGCCTATTAGTGATGTTGATTTTAAAATTAGTTCGCCTGCTGCAGATATAAAGCCAGTACAACCAAAAGTAATTGAGAGACAAGATCAAACTACTTTTTCATTTGACCTTCCCTTGTTTAAAACTGAGGTTAAGGAGCCTTCACATGAAAAAAAAGCGATATTTGAATATACTAGTGAAGTCAACGAAATAACAGTAAATGAAGCAATTCAATTTATTCCAGTAACTGAGTTGTCTGATAAAGGTATTATTAAATATTCTTTAGAGGAGTTTATGGAGAAAGAACCTGAATTTATGGCTAAGCCAATAATTAAGATTCCAGAAGTAGTTGTACCAGCAGAACTAAATATTACGATGAAACAAGTTCCAAAATCTAATGTCTTTGTAGCAGATGCAGAACCGATCTCACCAATGGAAATGACAATTGAGGACACTGTGCGTATGAGAGCTGATGAAAGAAGAAAAAAGCTAAAGGAATTCAATTATAAATTTCATAACAATGTTTCTAAAATTGACGAATACGAAAAGGAACCTGCATATAAAAGATCAGGGATTGATATTTCTAATAGCGCTTTAAATAACAGCAATTCCAGAATATCAGTGGGAACAGATAGTAATAATGATTTGCAATTACGCTCAAACAATTCATATTTACATGATAACGTAGATTAAGAAATTTAAAAATAATAATAATGACCCGAAGATTATTGCTAATTTTTGGGTCATTATTATTTAATATGAAGCGAATATGTGTTGTGGTTTTCACTAAATTGCTTTAAATTTGCCATGATACCATCTATTTGTTTTTTAATACTTCAAATATTTTAATTTACATTTCAAAAATTTTAAAAGTTATAATAAATTGGAAATATGAACATTTTTATCAAAATTATCGCCGTCTTTTTTATTTTCTAAATCAGTTTAAGATGTTGTAATGTTGTTATTAAACATAAGGGTTAAATAGAAGTTTTTACGTAAAAGTCAAAATATAAAATCAAGAATATAAAATACAAAAGTAAATGAGTTTATCAATATTAATCATGGATGATATTAAAACAGCCATGAGAGCCAAAGATACTGTAGCTTTAGAAGCATTAAGAGCTATTAAATCTGAGATCTTATTAGCGCAAACAGCAACTGGGTCTAAGGAAGAAATTACTGCCGATGATGAGGTTAAGTTGTTACAAAGACTAGTAAAAACGCGAAAAGAAAGTGCTAGGATTTTTACGGAACAAAACCGTATGGATTTAGCTGAGCCTGAACTAGCTCAAATCGCTGTAATTGAAAAATTTCTTCCAGCACAATTGAGTGAAATGGAAGTTGAAGCTGTAATTGCTAAAATTATCTCAGAAACTGGAGCGTCAGGAATTGCTTCCATGGGGAAAGTTATGGGAATAGCATCAGTACAATTAGGTGGAACTGCAGAAGGAAAAACAATTTCTACAATTGTAAAAAAATTATTGGTTTAGAAAATGTAGTTTAGATAGCGATTTTAATATTTAAAATCATTAGACAACAATCTATAATCATAATGGCTGCGTAGTTCAACTGGATAGAATATCAGATTTCGACTCTGAGGGTTGCAGGTTCGAACCCTGTCGCGGTCACTAATAGTATTGGTTTTATAGGGTTTACGGGTTTTTCGTGCAACCAACGTGCAACCATTTTTAAAACGCTCTAATTTAGGGCGTTTTTTTATGCTTTGGAATTAAAAAATGCTATTGAGTTCAAAGTATGCCAAATTAATAACTCCAGCAGTTGCTCCTGGTTAATCCAAAAAGTGATTGAGAATTATTTTTTTTACAATACTGTAAATTTAAAGGATATATTCAAAAGTACATATTAACGTATGTGATTGATAAAATATGAACTTAGATAAACGAACGTCTATATTGAACTATAAATTAATAAGATTTAGTAATTATCTATAAAAATATAAAATTTCTTTTCTTTTCATTATAACGTTCGTTATTCTGAACGCTCCAAAATTAAGGTTTACGCATGAACAGATAGTAACGAAGTTTTATTTATTACATTTCAATTCCTATAAAAAACCAATCGTTTCGCAAAACGTGTTTTTATTTTTTCATCATTGATAGCAAGGTTTAACAAAGTATTTTGACGATCCCAGGAACAAAAAAACGTTAACTTTTATTATGATTCCACGTCCAAGCTTTCAAGTCCTATAAAAATTGGTTTACATTCAGCATCTTTCCATTTGCCCCAATAGTCTTTTAGCGAAGTGATTAACCCAGCTATTTGTTCGGAATTTACGACTATCTGTTCACGCACGAACAGATAGTAATGAACTTTTATTTTTATTAAGATTCATATTCTATCTGATCAGGATTGATGCCTTTACCTAAAATAATTCTTTTATTTTCGTTTTGGCTATTGTCATCAATTGTTTCTATTAATTCAGCTACGGTGTCAAAGTTACCAAGTATTGCAACATTTAAACATCGGTTGATAATTGTTATTTTATCGCTTATGCTTACATCTGAATTTAATATAAAATCTTTTAATTCGTCGATATCGTTTATTTGAATTTCCATTAATACTGATCGTTAAACTCGTTAATCATTCGCTTCACGTCTTCAGGTGTTGTAATATTAACAACAATAGGAATAAATGCGTTTTCAGTTGTTGTACTTAATTCTGTTGCCTTTAATGTAGGTAGTACAAATTTTGATAATTCTAAAATAACTTTAATTCGCTCAAATGGTTTGAGTTCTTTTAAATCGCTTTCTAACTGTTCGAGGTTGTTCTCTATAAGATATTGAAAACTGTTTCTTATTTCCGCTGTATCTTTGTTTGTTACTCCTTTGGTTCTCCCTCCAAACTTTTGTCCTGTGTTGTTTGCCATTTGATTCTATTTTAAACTATAATAGGTTAAACAAATTTAATATTTATTTTCAATAGATAATACTTATAGTTATATTTGTTAAGGTTTTACGCATTGCCTGTGGAAAACTATTTGAACAAAAAAAAAGGCGTTCCGTTATGGTTCGCCTTTTTAGATTAAATTCTCAAACTAAAACTTGCTTTAGTAAATTTTAATTCACTACAAATTCAAGTTCATTATCTGCAAATAGTTTTGCAAAAGAAAACATAGAATTAAATTGATCTTTGAAAATCGACCCTTTCATTCCTTTGTTAATTATTTTTTCATATTCCTCTGGTATGTTTGCAAAATTTGAATTTATTCTTGACTTTGCAAATCCAGTTAAGACAATCAAATTATCTTTAGCAACCAACTTCAAAATATAGGTGCTCGTTTTATCATTACTTAGCTTTGGAGCTGTTTCGATAATAAAAAATTCATTGTCTTTTTTATCAATTGAAAAATCATTATCAATAATAGTCTGTGCTATTAAATTAAAGTTAGAAATTTTATCACTTGAATTTTTGATAATTATTTTAACCGTATTTTTAGGCGGAGTAATGTTTGATTTAGATTGACTTGAAACAATTCCATAAACAAAAAAAATGCAAAGTAAAATAATGTATTGTGCTCTCATAGACGTTTTATTTTTAAAAATTACCAATTTTTACTTTCTTGTTTTTTGATGGTAAATAAATTTACTAAATGCGGATTTAATGTTTCTGTTAAATTATAGCCCATATAGGTCTTTCTTATTGAACCGTCACTTTTAATTAGTGATTGTTCAATTGAGTATTCTGTCACTGTTTGCATAGACAAACCACCTCCATATAAATTCATTGGTTCAGCATAAAATTTGACATTAAAAACTGTAACTCTATACTTATTTTTCTGCGTTTCAATTTTAAATTCAGCAGTCAATTGCCTTAGTTTTTTATCATTAAAATTTGTCTTTTTTACAAAACCTGTCGAATCGGTTTTAAATTCCAACAACTGATTATTTTTAAGCTGTAGTGTATTCAATGAATCAGAATAAACATTTTTCCAATTTATTAAACCATTATCAATTTTAAAGTTTACATTCTGCGATATAGCAAAATTAGTAAATGACATAAAAATAATAAAAAGTAATTTTTTCATTTGGCGTAATATTAAATTTACTCAAAGATAATTTTTACTTTCAGGAAAACCATAAGTAAATACTTATTTAACATTTAGCGTTTTTCTTATTTCATTTCCATTTGGATCAGTTAAATCAAAAGTTTCAATCAATAGCAATATTTCGGGCGTGTGTTCCGCTATTCTATTAACTGTTATTTCGGTGGGTGTTTGTTCTCTTATTGTTTCGGGTGCTATATTTGCAACTTCATCAATTAAAACGTCTGCGAGGTCTGTGCCGTCCTTATAATCTGTTTGCTCCAGCCAATCGCTTACATTAATCTTAAACCCTACTGCATTTAATTCTATTGCTTTATCGTGCCAATCGTTAAACTCACTTTTATCTGGAAACGCTATAATTTTATAATCTTTGATAGGCTTCAAATTTTCGTATTTAAACCCGCCTTTCATTCCTGTTGCAACCCAAATATATTGAGGTTTAAAAACACTCATTATAACGGCTGTTTTCTCGCTTTCAACTACTGCAATAGTCTTTTGGTTACATTCATTAATAAGGTGCAAACCAAATAAGCATTGATTAAGATGAAAATTTTCAAGTTTCAAAATACTACGAACACTATTAATATACGCTTTGCCGTCTGCTCGCTTTTGCCGTTTGCCTGTTTCAGGATCGTATAACATAACTTTTCCATGCCTTACCTTCTCGTTGTTATCAATTTGCCAAAATACAGTTGCACCGCTCCAATGTTTTGAATTACCTATAAGATATTTCAATATTGCATTTTTTACTTCATAATCAGTAAAGTATTTTCTAAGAAATTGAATAAAATTATTTTCTTTGAAATTCTGACCGCTTTGGCTCACAAGTTCGTAATTGTGAAACGAGGGTTCTGGTGGTGCAATATATTTGACTTCACAGGAATTATTATAATTTCTTTCTAATATAAAATTTATAGTATCGTTTTGAATTGCCTCCGCATTTTGCCAAGCGTGTTTTAAAGACTTGTAAGCGTTACTTATTTTAGCTTGTGTACTACCTCCATACATTCCAATTATACTGCTTTCAAGTGCGTTGTATACTTCGCTTTCAATAGGTAGATTATATGCTTTTATCATTCCAGCAATATTTTTAACTTTTGCGATTGTATCATGCCTTGCTCCTGTATGATTTCCGTAAAATTTACAAAGGTTTTCGGTTGCTTTCAGAACGTAATTAATAACTGCTTTTAGTTTGTCATCTGTTACCTTTTCATTCCAAACTATTGAAGGAAATATATTTTTAATATTTTCGGGTTCTTTATACATTTCGAGTTTTATCTCCAGCGGTACGGCTTGAAAATTATAATGTATTTCTGCATCATAACTTATAAACATCGGTTGACTTAATACAAATTGGCGCAAATCCAAATAAGGTTTAAATTCAGCTACACCAATCAAATTAAGTAGATTGTCTGCATTGTGTTTTAACGTGTCGTAATGCTTATTTAATGGTATTACATCGCTTAGTAAAAAGAAGGCTTTAACGCCTTTCTGACTGCCTGAAATTGTAGCGAGCATACAACTTTTATTGTTAGACAATATTTGTTTTAAGTCTTTTGCTTTGTTCTGCTCTAGTTTGTCAAAATCAAAGGCTACTAAATTACTATTGTGATTAATTATGCTTTTATTCTCTCGATACGAAAATGTTCCATAAGGTGTGATAAACGGCTGTTGGTTTTTTAAAATTGTCTTTTCAATCGGATCTGTGCATTTTATCATTTTTGCCGTTAAATTTTTTATGTAGTTTGATCTGTATAATTCTATCAAATCATTAAAATTATAAACGGCTGTTGGTGTTACTATTTTTGAACCTCCAACAAAATAAGAGAATTGTATATTCATCGCTATAAGATTTTATAGTTTTGCACTTTGCATTTTCGTCACTTTCGTCACTTTCAAAATGACAATAATGACAATAGTGCAAAGTGCAAAAACTTAATTAGTTTAAATTATCTCATTCGGGTTTTATGGTTTTCTCATACTTTCCGTGTTTTACTTTCTTAAATAGTACGGTATCTTTTAAAAAATCCATTACACGTCGTGGTATAAATTCAAATCTTAATCCGACCGCTAAAGCTTCGGCTGTTGTGAAATTTTCTGCAATAGCTCTATAAAAATCTTTCTTATTTTGGTTTAATGTTTCCAAATATTCAACGGGGTTTTGAATAACTGCCAAAACTTTAAAGGCACAATTCATATAATATCTACACAATTCTTTTGCACCTTTCACGGCTGTAATGTCAATACTTTCGCTTTGCGGGTCAAACATCAATTGAAGCAATAAGGACAAACGAATAAAATGATTATCATATTTTGAAGCAATTTCGCCCTTAATATTGTTTTGAAATTCATCGACTACATCGCAATTTTCAGCTTGCCAACTATAGAAAAATGCTTTTGCTTCGGGCGTCCATTTTAAAATTTTGCTTTCAATTTTGCCGTCCACTTCATAAACCGAATAGGTGTTAAAATAATTTTGAATAAAGTCTTTGTATTTATTATACATTGCTTCATCGTTTTCAATATCATTAATTGGCTGTTTGGAATTGGATTCAGGAAACGCAAATAAAAATCTTTGAAAAAATCCGTTATTTAGTTTCTGAATAGGAAACGAAGTACTTAGCATTCGAGGTTGCAACCCGCCAATTATTGACAAATAAGGATTCGTAATAAATAACGGTATCGGGTTTCCTACACGGTCAATGGTGGTGGGTTGGTTGCTCCAAAATGAAAGATACACACTAACCTGATCGCCCTTTGAATATTGATTCATTCCCTCAAAAAAAGTAGCCATTTCATCACTTACAACCGTTAAACCTCTCAAATTTTCGTCTAATCTTTTGTATAATACTTCAGGTGTGAAATTGTTTATTAAACTTTTGCTTAAAATTGGTTTTGGTTTCGGCGGTTCTATTGATTCGGTTTTTTCTGCTTTACTTAAATTGCCATAAGCAACATATTCGTTAAATTTTTCAACATATTCATCGTGCCTTTTTTTATCGAGTTCTCGTATCGCTCCAAATATCAAATTTATCGGGTGGGTTTTATTTGCTCCAGCGTTGCCAATTACACAACTATAAATTGAAGCATATTCAAACCAATTATTTTTAACTCTTACTTTTGCCGTTGTTCCGACCGCTGTGGCTACGGCTGTTAAAATTGCTGTTCCTACATAGTCAATAGGAAATTTTAAGGACGTGTTTAAATCCGTTGCTAAATCTCTAAAAAGTAACGGGAACACTTCAATAGGAAACGGGTTTAAAGTTGCCGTTTGTTCTGTGGTCATAGCGTTATCAATTGCATCGCTTAACTGTTTCGCCTGTGGTTTACTATCTTTCATCTTATTAATGATTAATAGGTTTAACCGCTTGCAATACTTCATCTCTACGATACAAAACACGGTTGCCAATACCGTACGATTTTAACCGCCCGCTTTTGGTGTGTTTCCAAAGTGAAGTTTTATTTATTGAAAGTAATTCGCACGCCTGTTCTCTTGTGATAAATTCGTTTTCGGGTTCGGTGGGTGCTGTTGGTGTAGAGGTTACCAATAATGGTTTTAGTGCATCTGCCAGCTGTTCTAATGTGTAGCCTTGAATTAAAATTTGTGAAGTCATTGTACTTACTTTTAAAGTGAAGTCCAATATTCAAAAATGATTAGGGTGGCAAAAAAGGGTTGTAATAGGTATAATTTAGGTATAATTCAGGTATAATGTACTAATTTGAATTATCGACCGTCAAACTGCTGTTCGTGTGAATTTAAAAAAGGTATTTCATCGTATTCATAACCGTCTGCAACTGCATATTTTTTGATTTCAATTTTATAGTTTAAGAATATAAAAGCGGTGTATTTTTCTTGAGTAAATTTAAAAGCGTATTTCTTTTTATCAATTGATTTTTTCATAAATTCAAAGATATTGATAAATTTAATTTTGCCTTTTTTTTCGTAATTTTCTACTAAATACAAAAATAAATCATAGCCTTTTTGGTTAAAATGGTTCGGGTCAAACTTATTATTGTTTCGGTTCGGCTGTTGAGGTTCTGAAATTGCCGATTCTGTGGCTTTGGTATCTCTTAAATCTTTTCTTATGGGTTCCATTGCTTCAAGCTCGGGTTGCTTAATGTCTATTTCAAACAAACTTTTTATGTCTCTTAATCTTAAAACCAATAATCCAATATTAAAAGCGTTTATATATTTAAAGTTTGGTTCTTTTTCGTCAAAAGTTTTATTGTCTGATTTTAAAAAACTCCCTTTGACTACTAATATAAATTTAATTCCGCCGTTGCCAGAAACACACCCTTTGCCCTCGTACTCATATTTATAATTACAATCTTCAATAGGTAATTTTCTATAACTTTTTTCTAAATCTAAACAAGCATCTATTTTATTTATCAGGTTATCAATCTCTTTTTTCGCAAAATCATTTAATTTATTTTCAATCAAATAGTTTTTTAATAGTTCGATGTCTAGGATGCGTTTTTGCGATAAAAGTAAAAATGTTTTTTTATAGTCATTTAATACAATTGCCGACAATAAGTGGTGTTTGAAAAAATGAACTTCTTTTATAGTTTTAAGTACTATGTTATTTTTATTCATTCGTGCCTGTGTTGTGGATTACTTCTAATTGTGCCGTCTTTGGCTTCGGTGCTAATTTACTAAAATATTCTAGCATTTGATAAGCGTTATCGTATGTAGTTTTACCAATATAAGCTAAAAATACTTTTTCTGTTCCGTGAGCCGTTATATTCATCAAAACGGGTGTTGGAATACGTCCGTAGAAATTTGTGGCAAAGGAACGTCTGCAAACGTGGCTAGAAATGAAATTATACTTCGCTTTAGTTTCCATTTGTAGAGGATTTCGGCTTGTTACTTTTACTTTGGCTGTTGTTGGTTCATTTAGTTCAGCAATTTTACAAATATCTTTTAGGTATTCATTAAACTTCACTAATGAAATTTTATAAGGTAAACCACTTTCAACAATTTCAAGTGCATCAGGTAATAAAGGAATAGCAACTAATTTACCCGTTTTCTGTTGCTTTAATTCAATTATTTTAATGCCGTTAATGTCTTTTATATTATTGGCTGTAATGTTCAGCAAATCGCCTCCACGTTGTCCAATTAAACAACCTAATAACAACCATTTGCGAGCGTTTACTAATGCTGTACGTAATAGTATAGCATCTTTAATTTTATCCTGTTCCTGTTCCGATAAGGTTATAATTTGTTCAGCTGCTTTTTTCTCTGATATGCTTTTGATGTTTTTTAATTGTGTCGAGGTTTCAATATCATTTTTTGAAGCATCAAAACAAATAGTTTTTAGGTTATTGATATTTTTACCTACATAATTCACTGAATATTTTTGATCGAATAACCAAAGTTTGAATTTTTCAACAAACTGCAAATTAATATCTTTTATGATAATGCTTTTACCTTTTAGGTTTTGATCTTCATAGCGTAAAATTGTGTTTTTAAATAATTTGATATTTTGAACACGTCCCGAGCTTAATCCCGTTTCTTTTTTTTGGTTTTGTTTATAAGGTGCGTCGTCAATGTACTTTTGAATATAGGTAGTTAAAATATCTAATTCTATAACGGGCGTTTTATTATTAAAAATATCAATTTGAAGTTGCAACCATTCGCCCGTAAAATCTTCGCCTTTGTTAACTGAATTATTGTAGGCGGTTTCAAGTGACACGGATAATTTGTCAAGTTTAGATTTTAACGCTTTAAGTTCATCGTTCTTTTGGATTGGCTGTGCTTTGGGTTCGCTCCAGTATTTAAAGTCTATTACAAAACCCGTTTTTTGAATTAAACGTGTATTTCTGTCTATAGAATAACGAACAAAAATATTTGAATTTTCATTTTTTGCACGAAGTATATACTTTATAGTTGCCATAAGTTGTAAAATTTGAACAATCAAATATACAGCTATTATATAATCCGTGCAACATCCGTGCAACCAAAAGTGTATTTTAATGAATTTTGGCGAATTACTATAAATCTTATTTTATGTAAATCCTTTTGTTTGCAGTACTTTAAGAGTTTTATTGGTTTGTCAAAATACACGGGTTTAAGCCCTGTCGCGGTCACTTTAAAACGTTAAAGGCTTTTAAGCTTTTAACGTTTTTTTTATACTGTTACCAATCGTTTTTTGGTTCTTTATTCATTGTGAATAACTCAATAAAATGAGGGTTTAGGATTTCAGTTAAATTGTACCCAAATGATGAACCCTTTATCAGTCCTTTTCTTGATAATAATTTCTGCTCGATCGTATATTCATTAACAACTTGAAGTAATAAACTGTCTTTATTTATAACTGTTGGTTCTCCAATAAATTTTATATTATAAACGGATACTCGGTATTTATCCTCTTTGACTTCAATTTTGAATTCCGCTTCTAATTTTGCTAATTTTCGATTATTGAAATTTGTCCTTTTAATAATACCAGTTGAATCTGTTTTAAAATCTAACCTTAAACTATTTTTAAGGCCTAAAACACTTTGCTTATCACTATAAATAAATCGCCAAGTAATAAATCCTTGATCGATAACAAAATTTTTGTTTTGAGCTAATAATGAAATAGATGAGAAGATAAAAATAATAGGTAGAAGTTTTTTCATAAGTTAGATTTTAAGGTTTTAATAAGGTTTTATCTTGAAGGTTTAAATTATTATCCTTCTACATTTCATACTATATGAAATTTTCATAAAAAAAGTCAGCAAATAACGTTCCTAAAAGTTTCAATTTATAATAGCTTCTCTTGATAATTTGAATTAATAAGTTTTAAATGTTTATGATAGATTCTATTTTTAAATTTATGCAGCTATCGCATTTAGATCTTTCACAAAAAAAACCTTTAGATTTCTCTAAAGGTTTTTTTATGTTGAAAACAGTTTGATTATGCCTGAACTTCGAATGGAAGTATAGAAACATAAGATTTGTTATCTCTTTTCTTTTGGAACTTAACAACTCCATCTACTCTTGCGTGTAGCGTGTGATCTTTACTGATGTAAACGTTTTCACCTGGATTGTGTTTTGAACCTCTTTGTCTTACGATGATGTTTCCAGCAATAGCAGCTTGACCACCAAAAATCTTAACACCTAAACGTTTTGATTCTGATTCTCTACCATTCTTCGAACTACCGACACCTTTCTTGTGAGCCATGACGTATTAGTTTTATTTTGTTATTATTCTTGAGTATCTTCTTTTTTTGCTTTAGCTACCTTCTTCTTAGGGGCTTCAACTTCTTGTGCAGTTGTATCATTAGATCCAAGACCTGTAATACCTTCAATTACAATTTGAGTAAGATATTGTCTATGACCGTTTCTTTTTTTGTATCCTTTTCTTCTTTTCTTTTTGAAAACGATAACTTTATCTCCTTTTAAGTGTTGTAACACTTTAGCTTCTACTGAAGCACCTTCTATAGCTGGGGCGCCTAAAGTGATAGTCCCATTGTTATCTAATAAAAGAACTTTGTCAAAAGAAACTTTTGAACCTTCTTCATTAGTCAAACGGTTAACATAAACCTTTAAGTCTTTGCTTACTTTGAATTGTTGCCCTGCTATCTCTACGATTGCATACATACTGAATTGTTTTAATAATTTTTAAGGTTGCAAATATACAATTATATATTTAAATTGCAATTTGTTATAAAAAAAATAGTAGGTATTGTGTTTACATAAATCTAAAGCAAGAAAAGAATAACAATAGATAGGAAATCTGATAAAGTTTTACTTTTAGTTAGTCCATTTTTGTAACAATAATAAGGAATAAACTACTTACATTTATATCAACTAAATTATTAACCTTATGAAAAAATCTTTAATGGCTTTAAGTGCATTGATTATGTTAGGAGGAGTTGCCTCTGCTCAAAAAGTGGCATTTGAGGAATACAAATTAGATAATGGACTACATGTAATCCTACACAATGATTCATCAGCTCCCACAGTGATTACATCGGTAATGTATCATGTAGGCGCTAAGGATGAAAATCCTGAACGAACAGGTTTTGCCCATTTCTTTGAACATTTATTATTTGAAGGAACTGAAAATATTAAACGTGGTGAATGGTTTAAAATTGTAACTAGTAATGGTGGGGTAAATAACGCTAATACTACTGATGACCGAACTTATTATTATGAAGTGTTTCCTTCTAATAATCTTGAGTTAGGATTATGGATGGAAGCAGAAAGAATGTTGCATCCTATTATTAACCAAATTGGTGTTGATACGCAAAACGAAGTGGTCAAGGAGGAGAAAAGACTACGTGTTGACAACCAACCTTACGGAAACTTTTTAGCTGAAGTAAAGAAGAATATTTTTAAAAAACACCCTTATAGATGGGCTACAATTGGTTCTATGAGTCATTTAGATGCTGCTACTTTAGAGGAGTTTCAAGCTTTTAACAAAAAGTTTTATGTGCCAAATAATGCTGTTTTAGTTGTAGCCGGTGATTTTAAAAAAGAACAAGCTAAAGAATGGATTCAGAAATATTTTGGACCAATAAAAAAAGGAGCCGCTATTAAGAGAGAATCCTTTGTTGAAGATCCAATTACTACAACAATCAAAGCGCAATTCGAAGATGCTAATATTCAAATACCTGCAATTGTAGCTGCTTACAGAACACCTTCTATGAAAACTAGAGATGCACGGGTTTTAGATATGATTTCATCCATTTTAACGGATGGAAAAAGCTCAAGATTATACAAGAAGATTGTTGACGATAAAAAAATGGCATTACAAATAGGTGCTTTTAGTAATAGTCAAGAAGATTACGGTAGTTATATTATCTATGGTTTGCCACAAGCGCCTAACACTACAGAGGACATTCTTAAAGAAATTGACGCTGAAGTTGTAAATCTACAAACAGAATTGATTTCCGAAAAAGATTTACAAAAACTTCAAAATAAATTTGAAAATCAATATGTAAATAGTAATTCAACAATTGATGGTATTGCTGATAATCTGGCTACTTATCACTTATTATATGGTGATATAAATCTAATTAATACTGAAATTGAAATTTATCAATCAATTACTCGCGAAGAAATTAGAGATGTAGCTAAGAAATATTTGAATCCTAATCAACGATTGATTTTGGATTATATTCCATCTAAAGATAAAGCTCAAAACTAAGATATATCCCTATGAAAAAATCAATATTAATTTTATCAAGCGTGTTCTTTACAATTATTATGCAAGGACAAATCATACCTCAACCAAAGCCAGGAGTAGCTCCAGTAGTAAAAATAGGTAAGCCATTAACCTTTGAATTGAAAAATGGATTAAAAGTAATGGTCGTTGAAAATCATAAGTTACCAAGAGTTACTTTTAGTTTGACATTAGACAATGATCCGTATGCGGAAGGTGATAAAAAGGGCGTTTCAACCATGACCAGTACATTAATGGGTAGCGGAACAACCAAAATAGCTAAAAATGCTTTTAATGAAGAAGTAGATTTTCTAGGAGCAAATATTAATTTCAGCTCCAATGGTGCTTCAGCTAATGCATTATCAAAATATTCGGGTAGAGTGTTAGAATTAATGGCCGATGGAGCCTTAAACCCAAATTTTACTCAAGACGAATTTGATAAAGAAAAAAGCAAACTTATTGAAGGCTTGAAAGCCAATGAAAAAAGTGTGTCAGCAGTTGCAGCTCGACTGGTGAATTTTTTAACTTTTGGTAAAAATCATCCATCAGGTGAGTTTGTTAGTGAAACTACTGTTAAGAATGTGACACTTGAGGATGTAAAAACTAATTACAATACGTATTTTGTTCCAAGCAACGCTTATCTAATTATTATAGGTGATGTGAAATTCAAGGAAACTAAAAAAATGGTAGAAAAATATTTTGGTGCATGGAAAAAAGGAACTGCACCTACTATTTCTTACGAGGATCCAAAAGATGTTACAACCACTCAAATTAATTTTATTGACATGCCAAATGCAGTTCAATCTGAAGTATATGTTGGAAACATTTCTAACCTAAAGATGACTGATCCTGATTATTTTGCGGTGTTAATTGCAAATCAAATTTTGGGAGGAGATTTCAATAGCTACATAAATATGAACTTACGTGAAGTTCATGGATGGACTTACGGTGCAAGAACAGCGATTGGTGGAGATAAACGTGTTTCAAATTTTAGCGCTTCAACACAAGTTCGTAACGCAGTTACAGATAGTACAGTCGTAGAGATCATGAAAGAATTCAAAAAAATTAGAACTGAAAAAGTATCTGATGATATGTTAGCAAGCGTAAAAGCAGGTTATATAGGAAGATTTGTGATGCAAATTGAAAAACCACAAACTATAGCGGGTTATGCATTACGTATTCAAACTCAAGGTTTGCCTGCTGATTTCTTTCAAAATTATATAAAAAACATAAGCGCAGTAACTGCTGACGATGTTTTAAGAGTAGCTAACAAATATTTCTTAGCGGACAACAGCAGAATTATAATTGTTGGCAAAGCTTCAGATGTAGCAACAGGATTAGAAAAATTAAATTTGCCAGTGTCTTATTTTGATAAATATGGTAATTCTATTGATAAACCAGAATTTAAAAAGCCAGTTCCTGCAGGAGTAACCGCTAAGACTGTTATTGATAATTATATCAAGGCCATAGGTGGAGAAAAAGCAGCCAAGGCTGTTAAAACAATTGCAATGACTGGATCTACCACTATTCCTCAAGCACCATCGCCATTGAGTTTTACTTCCAAAATAGATGTTAAAGGCAAGCTTATGGTTGAACTAGCAATGGGAACTATGAGTTTAATGAAACAAGTAGTAAATGATAAAGTGGCTTATGTTATGCAACAAGGACAACGTCAAAACGTAGAAGGAACAGCGCTTACTGATATGAAGGCAGCTGCAACCCCATTCGAAGAACTTTCTCTTTCTAATAAACAAGATTTGACTTTAGAAAATATAGAGTCTATCAATGGAAAAGATGCCTATGCTGTTAAAAACGGAAAAACAACTTATTTCTATGATGTAACTTCTGGATTGAAATTAGCAGAGTCAAAAGTTATCGAGCAAGGCGGTCAAAGCATTACTCAAACAACTAATTACGGAGATTATAAGGAAGTAAAAGGAGTTAAAGTTCCTTTTAACATTATCCAGAATGTTGGTTTTGAACTAGATATCAAAATGTCCGAGATTAAAATCAATGAAGGTGTTTCAGACGCCGATTTTAAATAATAATAAAATCTTATTAAGTAACAAAGGCTATCTAATTTAGGTAGCCTTTGTTACTTCTCGCTGATTTTATAAAACTAAAAGTAATGCAGATTATCACACTATCTATTGAACTCTAATTACTAATTTATAAACACTTTTCAATAAGTATTTGCTACCCATCACCAATTACGCGTCACCAATCACCCATCACGCGTCACCAATCACCAATCACAGCTAACCAATCAGCAGTCACAATTCACGTTTCACGTTTCACGACTCGCGATTCACGACTCGCGATTCACGTTTCACGACTCACGACTCGCGATTCACGTTTCACGTTTCACGTTTCACGACTCACGACTCGCGATTCACGTTTCACCAGTCACTAATTACTACTTTCTAGCCGATAAATACACGCCAATTAAAATAATAAATGCTCCAAAAAACTGAACAGGAGTTAGCATTTCATTATCAAAAATTCCCCAACTAAAAGCAACTACTGGAATTAAGTATGTGACTGATGTTGCAAAAACAGGCGACGACATCTGGATTAATTTAAAAAACAGAATATTAGCAATTCCAGTGCCTACAACGCCAAGAATTATGATAAAAAGTAAAGAATGCTGAACCTTAATTTCATATATAACTTCAAAAAAGCCTGAAAAAAAAAGAACCAAAAGCGCTGGTGTAAATAAAACCATGAAATTACCTGTAGTAATACTCAAAGGACTTAAATCAGATAGATATTTCTTGATTAAATTTACATTGATAGCATAGCATATAGAGGCAATAATTACTAAAATAGCATAGTAATAATTTTGTTCAGGATGGTTCATTGCCCCATTCAATATTAGTAAAGCACTACCCAGTAAACCAATTAGAATTCCTATAATTTGATTTCTCTTAAACTTTAAACTAAAAACTAAGGCGCCTAAAATTAATGTATTCAAAGGAGTAAGTGAGTTTAAAATTGAACTGATTGAGCTGTCAATCTCTGTTTGTGCAATAGCAAATAAATAGGCTGGAATAAAGGTTCCAAATAATGACGTTATGGCTATATATTTCCATTTCTGAGTTGGAATTTTCGACAGTGTTTTAAAACCGATTATTAAAAGAAAAACGGCAGCAAAAATAATTCGTAATGATCCAACTTGAAAAGCACTCAAACCAACTAAACCCTTTTTTATTAAAATGAATGAACTGCCCCAAACTAAGGCAAGTATACTTAGATATAACCATTTTAATTGCTTTGATTCCATAATAAAGATTTTGACAAAATTGTAATTATTTTATGAATTACACCTTCTTTTTTTGATTATTTTTGCAGTTAAAAAGATCGATTATAAACCTTAAAAAATTATATTATGAATTTCAAAAAATCAATACTGACTCTAGCACTTGCAAGTATCTTATTTATAGGATGTAAAGACAAAGCAAGCAACTCAGTTTCTAATGAAAATGTAGAATCAACAGAAGTTGTGGCTCCAAAAATTAATAAAGAAATAGCTACTGCTAATCTTCAAACGGCCACATTTGCTGTCGAAGGAATGACTTGTGCAATAGGTTGTGCAAAAACAATACAAGAAGATTTAACAGCCTTAGATGGTGTTCAAGAAGCCAAAGTTGATTTTGATACTAAATTAGCCACTGTAACTTTTGACAAAACCGTTCAAGATTCACAAAAATTAACCAAAGTTGTGGAAGCTTCAGCCGATGGTAAGACCTATACAGTAAAAGATATGAAGATCTAAAATTGTGATAATTGATAAAAAAAAGCATTCGTTTGTCGCGAATGCTTTTTTTATGTGTTATTATTTCCATTTTAAGGTTTCCATAAGACGCTGCATATCGTTTTTTATATAACTAGCCGCTGGCATTATAGAGTCATAATTAGGCTTAGCATAGAAATATACAGATCCAGTTACAAAGTGTTTTGTGCTATCAGTAACATAAAATTGTGCATTTGTTGCTGCATTTCCCTCTACTTGATAGAACATTCCATAAACTTTTTTATTTGGATTAAGGTATGGTTGCTCAAGAATATCATCTGCCTTAATTACGTGCTCGTAAGTTAGTTTTTGTGCATCACGTAAAAGTTTGTCTATATTTTTATTGACAGGTTTGTAAGTTAAATAAATGGTTGCCTTCATTTTTGGGTAAGTAATAGTAAGATCGCAATCTTTTCCTTTTTTGACAATAGCATCTGAGTTCATTTCAAAAGCGTATGAACATTCATTATCAAAATTGGCATATTTAGCCTCTGGGTAATCAAGTCTCAAATAACTAGATGGTTTTGGTAATACGTCATCTTTACAGCCCCATGATGTGGTTATAAGTATAACTATGATCGAAAGAGAGAGCGTTTTTTTTATCATTTCTACTTAATCAATTGTTACTTTAATTTGTTTAATCCTTTTTTGATCTACCGTTTCAATAATAAAAACACAATTTCCTAATACAATTTTCTGGTTCTTTTTTGGAAAATTACCTAAAATTTCTAATATAAAACCGGCTAATGTTTCTGCCTCACCTTTTTTATCTTCAAATAATTCTTCATCCACTTCAATTATTCGATAAAAATCTTTTAAATTTATTTTACCTTCAAATACAAAGTTTTTCTCATCAATTTGAGAGAAACTGCTATTTTCATCGTCAAACTCATCGCTGATATCACCGACGATTTCCTCTATAACATCTTCTAGTGATACTAAACCTGAAGTACCACCATATTCATCTACCACTATAGCAAGATGACTTTTCATGCTTTGAAAATCTTTTAATAAGTTGTCTAATTTTTTATTTTCAGGAACAAAAAATGGTTCTCTCAGTAAAGAAGTCCAATTAAATTCAGTGGTATTAATATGTGGTAATAGATCTTTTACATATAACACACCTTCAATTTGATCAATATTATCTTTATAAACTGGGATTCTAGAATATCCGTTATCAATTATTTTAGGGCAAATAGAAATAAATGATTCTGATATTTCTAAGGCAAAAATATCAATTCTGGGGCTCATTACTTGTCGTGTATCTGTATTTCCAAAACTCACAATTCCCTCTAAGATTTTTTGTTCTTCAGTGGAAGTTTCATCTGAAGCCGTAAGCTCTAATGCTTGCGACAATTGGTCAACGGAAAAATTTGTTTTTTGTTTTCCAAATTTGTCATGTAAGTAAATCGTAATTGCTCTCATAGGAGAGCTGATTGGTGAAAGTGCTTTATTTAAAAACGCAATAGGATAAATCACCGCTTTAGAGAAATTACTATTATTTCGACTGGCATATACTTTTGGCACTACTTCACCAAAAAGCAAAATCAGAAACGTAATTACAATTATTTCTACAACAAATTTTAGTAACGGTATGTCTATTGTTGCAAAAATATTTTCACCAATAAAAGAGAAAAATAATATTATTGTAATATTGATAAAATTATTGGCAACCATTAAAGTAGCCAATAGCTTTTTAGGCTTTTCTAAAAGTTTAATTATGAGTTTGCCTTTTGAATTGTTCGTAGTAGTGATATCTTCAATGTCTTTTTGTGACAACGAAAACAAAGCAACTCCAGCACCTGAAATTAAGGCGGAGCAAAATAGTAATGTTACTATTCCTAAAATTCCAAATGCTAGATTGGTGTCAAAAGCATAGGTAAAAAGCAAACTGGGCTCTGGGTCCAAATTGATAAAAATTAGTTAAACAATTAAAATGGCAAGTCGTTTATAGGCAAGACATTTTTTTCTGGTTCAAAATTAGTGTTTTTTGTAATATCAGCTGCAGGAAATTGTTTGTTGTTATCACTCTCCTTTTTTGTGGTAAGAAAAGTAAATTCGGTAACTTGAATTTCGCTTGTGTACTTAGTACTACCATCTTCCGCTTGCCATTGTCGCGATTTAATTCTGCCTTCGACGTATATTTTATCTCCTTTAGTCAAGTATTTTTCACAAATCTCAGCTGCTTTATTGCGTACAACTAAATTATGCCACTCCGTAGAAGTGATTTTTTCATTGGTCGTTTTGTTGATATAAATTTCATTGGTAGCTAACTGGAACCTTCCTATACAATTGCCACCGTCAAAATAATGCATTTTGATATTGTCGCCTAGAAAACCGATTAGCATAACTTTATTTAGTGTTCCGTTCATTATAATTTTAAGTATTTTATCAAAGGTACAGTTTTTTGGAAATATTTAATTTAATTCCTTTTCTATGTAGTTATGAATCACAATAGGGAAAGGAAAAGTTTTTAATGTTTCTTGATCAACTCCGTTTTCAATTATTCCATTTACTGCTACTTTCCAAAATTTAATATGTAAATGTTGATGGGATAATTTATGGATAATGCCCTTATCGTTTGTTTCTAATATGCTTTCGATCCTATTGTCTTTAAAATATTCATTTTGTATTTGTTCAGAAACAAAATCAAAATTTTCTTCTTTTTTTGTTTCTAATAATGGAAATTCGTATAGATTCTGCCAGATTCCTTTTGCAGTACGTTTTTGAATTAGTGTGTTTTCATTTTCATCATTTGCTACTATATAATTAAAGTAGCGGTTACGCACTTTTAGTTTTTTAGATTTAATAGGTAATCTTTCTACTTTCTTCTTTTGTAAAGCGGCACAACTTTCATTAAAAACGCAAACGGTACAATTTGGACTTCTAGGAACACATTGTAAAGCACCAAACTCCATTATCGCCTGATTAAAAATAGCTGGATTATCTTTTGGCATTAATTCAAAAGCTAAAGCAGAAAATTCTTTTTTTGCGGAAGTCTGAGCAATATCGGTTTCAATATCAAAATAACGTGATAAAACCCGAAATACATTTCCATCTACCACAGGAACTGCTTCATTATAGGAGAAAGAAGCGATTGCGGCAGCGGTGTAATCACCAATTCCTTTTAGTTTAAGTAAGTCATTATAATTATCAGGAAATATTCCTTTTAATTCAGTTGCGACATATTGAGCGGTTTTATGCAAATTTCGAGCACGAGAATAATATCCCAAACCTTGCCATAATTTTAGCACTTGCTCTTCATTGGCTTTCGCCAAATCAAAAACGGTTGGAAAAGCGGTTGTAAAAGATAAAAAATAAGGTGTTCCTTGCGCTACTCGTGTTTGTTGTAACATGATTTCTGAAAGCCAAATAGGGTAGGGATCAGAGGTGTTTCTCCAAGGCAAATCTCGCTTATTTTGTAAGTACCATTTTATCAGTAAGTTAGAAAAATCCATCATTAAATATTAGACTACAAAAGTAAAAGTTTATGTGATTAAAATTTAATGAATTAGCTTGAATAATTGTTTTTTAAATTCCTATATTTGCAACCTCAAAAAAATAGTACAACATAATATAATAGGGAAGAAAATGACGAAAGCAGATATCGTAGCAAAAATTTCAGAGAAATTAGGTCTTGAAAAAGGGGATGTTCAGGCGACTGTAGAGACTTTTATGAATGAGGTTAAGAATTCATTAGAGACTGGCGACAATGTATATTTAAGAGGTTTTGGAAGTTTTATTGTAAAAACTAGAGCTGAAAAAACAGGTAGAAACATCTCAAAAAATACCACAATAAAGATTCCTGCTCACAACATACCTGCATTTAAACCTGCAAAAGTTTTTGTAGAAGGAGTAAAAACAAATAACGAAGCAAAATAATATATTAATTAATCATAAAATCGACAAGATATGCCAAGTGGTAAGAAAAGAAAGAGACATAAGGTAGCAACGCACAAACGTAAAAAAAGAGCGAGAGCTAACCGTCACAAAAAGAAAAAGTAGTTTTAAACTACTTTTTTCTTTTTAAAAGTTCATTGAAATTGAGATTGAAGAATGTTGATCAACGATTTAAGATTGCAGATTTCATAAAGCTGAAATCAAGAATCAAATTTCATAAATTTAAAATCTCCCCGGGTACAATACCTGTTAAATTATTGTTTAATCCATCCTTACAATTAGCCATGAGCCATTAGCCGCCAGCAATTAGCATTGTTATCTTTGCCAAAAGCCAAAAGCTAAAAGTCAGAAGCCAAAAAGTTCGGATAAAAATTTACAAATGAATAAAGAATTAATCATTAGATCTAGTTCTGAAGCAGTAGATTTTGCCTTATTAAAAGATGGAAAACTAATTGAATTGCACAAAGAAGAAGAAAAAAGCAATTTCCAGGTTGGCGATATTTTTATTGCCAAAATCAGGAAACCAGTTGCCGGACTTAACGCGGCTTTTGTAAATGTAGGATTTGAAAAAGATGCTTTTTTACATTATCACGATTTAGGTCCTAATTTAACTTCCCAATTGAAATTCATAAAACTTGTAAGCGCAGGTAAATTAAAAGATTTCTCCCTAAAAACCTTTCAGTTTGAAAAAGAAATAGACAAAGATGGTACCATTACTGATGTATTGAGTTCCAATCAATCTGTTTTAGTACAAGTTGTCAAAGAACCTATATCGACCAAAGGGCCAAGAATTAGCGCTGAGCTGTCTCTGGCTGGTAGATTTATAGTTTTGGTTCCGTTTTCTGATAGAGTTTCTATTTCGCAAAAAATAGAAGACAAAAAAGAAAAGGATCGTTTGAAACGTCTTGTGCAATCCATCAAACCAAAAGGATTTGGTGTTATTGTTCGCACAGTAGCCGAAGGCAAAAGTACAGTAGAATTAGAAAAAGATTTGCAGAACCTGCTTAGCAGATGGACTGCAATGTGTAAAAAATTACCAACTGCTCATCATCCGTCTAAAGTATTAGGAGAGCTCAATAGAGCTTCCTCCATTTTGAGAGACGTATTTAATGATACCTTTAGCGGTATTCAAATTGATGATGAAGAGTTGTACAATCAAACAAAGGATTATTTGCAAGAAATTGCACCGTCCAAACAATCAATTGTTAAGTTTTATCAATCAAAAGACACACCTATTTTTGAGAAATATAACATAGAGAGACAAATCAAAACTTCTTTTGGGAAAACAGTATCCATGAGTAAAGGTGCATACCTTATTATAGAACACACTGAAGCATTACACGTCATAGACGTAAATAGCGGAAACCGTTCTAATAAGGCCACCAACCAGGAAGATACAGCAATGGAAGTAAATATGATCGCTGCAGCTGAAATAGCTAGACAATTGCGTTTACGTGACATGGGCGGAATCATTGTAATTGATTTTATCGATATGTCGAATCCCGAAAACCGTAAGGTTTTGTTCGATTTCTTAAAAGAAGAAATGAGCGATGATAAGGCAAAACATAAGATCTTACCTCCGAGTAAATTTGGATTAGTTCAAATTACAAGACAAAGAGTACGACCTGAAGTTAATATCAAAACTAGAGAAGAAGATCCAAACAATGAAAGTGGCGAAATTGAAGCGCCAATTCAAATCATTGATAAAATCACTTTTGATTTAGAAAGAGCATTAAAAAACCATAAAGAAGTTGTGCTTAATGTTCATCCATTTGTGGCCGCATATCTTACTAAAGGATTTCCATCATTACGTTCAAAATGGTTTCTTGAACATAAAAAGTGGGTGAAAATTATACCTCGTGACGCTTACACGTATTTAGAATACCATTTTTACGATAAAAAAGAAAATGCTGTTATAGAATAAAACAAAAACCGCCTCTCATAAGATTGGCGGTTTTTTTATGGCTTGTCGTTATTATATCTATTAAAGTCATTACGATAGTGCAATAATTGTGATAAAATTTTAAGTGCGATCCTTACAGCCTTTTGAAGGCTGGAAGGATTAATAATAGGTATAATTAAAGTGTACTCAAGTATTACATTACTTTGTAATTGTAATGCTTCCAGCCTTTTTAAGCCTGGAAGCATTTATAATAGGTATAATTAAAATGAATTTAATATTGAATTACTTTGTACGTGCAATGCTTCCAGCCTTTTGAAGGCTGGAAGCATTAAAAAAGGAGTTACTAATATGACTTAATTATTAAATTATTTTTTAGGTGCATTTCTTAAAACCTTAATTTATAATGTATTTTAGATGCAGTTGATTGTAAATTTAAAGTTTTATTATTTAAAGTATTGTCGTAATAATTTATTTATTTCGCTGCTGCTTACTTTACTAAATAGAGTAAATTGAAAGGTTCAATAAAATAAAAGGTATTAAAAAACTATTATTATAAATATTGAGAACTATAGATTTCAAGGTGTATGGGAAATAAAATTATAGATTTTAGTATCTATAAAAATAATACATTTCTAACCCCAATCTCATATTTCTATTATAATTGGAGCATTCACCATTTGATATTTTAAATTTAATAAAGATGCATTAGCAAAAATAGTTTTACCTTTTTTAATCATTCCGTAATCCTCGTGGATGTGTCCAAAAACATGTAGTTTTGGTTTAATTTGATCCACTTTTTTTAGCAATATTTCACATCCAGCATTATAATCAGACGCTGTTTTATCCAATATACCGAGCGGTGGACCATGTGTAATTAAAATATCAGTGTCTTTTGGGATTAATTTCCAATGTTTGTTTATTTCAGGTCCTCGCTTTCTATTAAAAGCCCAATCATAAAATGTAGGTTGAATTGGTGAACCCCAAATTTTTAATCCTTCGATCTCAATACCTGAATCATTTAAGTAGTGAATGCTTGGCGGAATTATTTTATCTATAAAGGATTTACTATGTCCCTCGAAAAACCAATCGTGATTACCAGCTATAAAAATCTTGTGTTTATAAGGTTGTTCTTCAAACCATCTTAAAAAAGCTAATACTTCTCCCTCAGTGCCATGACCGCATAGATCACCTGAGTGAATTAGCATATCACCACCAGCCAGTTTTAATTGATTATGTTTAAAATGGGTGTCAGAGATTAAGGTTAAAGTCATTGGTTATTAAAAATTGTTTTTGCAATAATTAAATTAAAATTTCTTATGTATAAAATACAAAAACCAAATGCAATTAAATTTTTTTAATGACTATCACTTTGCTTTTATAGATTTAAAATGCAAATTAGAATAGTTCATGCTAGTTACTCTTTTAGATAAGCTTCTCTAACTTTTTTAAATAAATTTGAAGAATAAACAAAGTCAATGATATCTTGATTGTCAGTTTTAAAAATCTCTTCTTTTGTTCCCTGCCAAGCTTTTAATCCATCTTTTAAAAATAAAATATTATCGCCTATTTCCATAACCGAGTTCATATCATGTGTGTTAATCACCGTTGTAATATCATACTCTTCAGTAATTTTTTTGATAAGATTATCAATTAATATAGAAGTATTGGGATCTAGACCAGAGTTTGGTTCATCGCAAAAAAGATATTTTGGTTTGTTTACAATAGCTCTTGCAATGGCTACTCGTTTTTGCATTCCACCTGATATTTGTGAGGGAAGTTTATTATGAGCATCTGTCAAGTCTACTCTTTCTAAAACGAAATCAACACGTTCTTTAATTTTTGCTTTATTATTTTTGGTAAACATACGCAATGGGAAAGCTACATTTTCAGCAACTGTCATCGAATCGAATAATGCGCTTCCTTGAAAAACCATACCAATTTCAGTTCTAAGTTCACGCTTTTCATCAGGTTGCAGCTCTGAATAAACGCGGCCATCAAAACATATTTGACCCGATTCAGGGGTGTGAATTCCTAACAAACTTTTTAATAAAACTGTCTTTCCAGATCCACTTTGTCCAATAATCAAGTTTGTTTTTCCAGTTTCAAAAATGGATGATATTCCTTTAAGAATTTTATTGCCACCAAATGATTTCTCTATATTTTTTATTTCTATCATGATCCTAGTAGCAATTGTGTTAATATATAATTAAAAAGAATTATCGAAACTGATGTCCAAACAAAAGCTACTGTACTCGCTTTTCCTACTTCAAGTGCGCCGCCTTTCATATAATAACCATGAAACGATGGGATAGTGGCAAGTAACATCGCGAAAATTAAAGTTTTTATAAAAGCGTAAGCAATGTGAAATGGAATAAAATCCATTTGAGTTCCGTTAATAAATTCGGCACTTGAGATAAATCCACCATAAACTCCTGCCATCCATCCACCTAAAATCCCTAAAAACATAGCAATCCCAATAAGAAAAGGATATAATAAAAGAGCGATAATTTTTGGAAAAACTAAATAGTTCAACGCATTTACTCCCATAACTTCCAGCGCATCAATTTGTTCTGTCACCCGCATTGTCCCAATACTAGATGTAATAAAGGAACCCATTTTCCCGGCCATTATGACAGAGATAAATGTGGGGGCAAATTCTAAGATAACTGATTGTCTGGTGGCAAAGCCTATTAGATATTTAGGTATTAAAGGATTTGTTAAGTTTAATGCTGTTTGAATTGCAACCACACCTCCCACAAAGAAAGATATAAATGCTACAATTCCAAGCGAATCAATAATCAAGTCATCAATTTCCTTAAATATCAGATTCCGCATTACAGACCATTTGGTTTGTTTATTGAAAATTTCTTTCAGCATAAGGAAATATCTTCCTATCTGAGTTATATAACGAATGAGCATCATAGTTTTTTGAATATGGGCTAAATTACAAAATTAGTTCTGAGTTTTGAGAGAACACTTAATGCTTTTAGTTAGAAAAGTTTCTCTTTCATTTTTTTTAAACGATATCTTCGAATGAATTTGGCTTGTTTTGCTGAAACCATAAGCGGAGTTTTTGCTGATTTTGCCTTCCAAAACCCTCTCATATAATCTAAAAAAAGAAATGGTCTTTTTTTCATCAATGCTAATTTAGCTGATGCTATGGTAGTAATTAAAATACCATAACCTAAAGTGTAAAAAGCTTCACCTTGTTTATACCTGGAGACTTTATTATAGTTAGCACCTGTAGGTTTAAGATGTTTTACATGCAAAGAGGAATCAGTAACAACTTTCCAATCATAGAATTTACAAAGTAATTCGTCAACTGTGTCCCAACCCATTTGAGGTTTTAACCCGCCAATTTGTTTAAAAGCTTCTTTTCGATATGCTTTTAATGCTCCTCGAATATGGTCTTTATCAGTTAAATTTTCAAGAATCCATTTGCCATTTTTCTCTATGTAGCAAAATCCACCAACCATGGCTATAGTGGGATCTGATTTGAAATATTTATCAATACTTTCGAAATAATCAAGTGGGAATATTAAGTCAGCATCAATTTTTACAATCACATCATAATTTTCATCCAAAGTTTCAAATCCTGTTTGAAAAGCTTGAATTACTTTGCTTCCTGGTAAATGAATAGCACTTGATTTTTTATCAACTAAAGTTATAAAGGGATTATCTTTGGCAAAAGCCAAAACAATATCCGCTGTTTGATCGGTAGAATTATCATTAACAATCACTATTTTTTTAGGCAACAGTGTTTGCGAAATTAAAGACTCCAGTGTCAGTGCAATAAATTGCTCTTCATTATGAGCTGGAATAACTATATAGTAATTCATTATTTGTATGTTTGACTTTTCAGCTTTGTCAAAGTTTTGAACTTTGACAAAGCTATGTTTAACTTTTCAGCCTTGTCAAAATTTTGAACTTTGACAAAGTTTCCAAAGCTTATTTTATTCTTTCAGCATAAACAATATAATACCTTGGCGTGAATTTTCGCAACAAAGGACGAATACCAAATTTCTTAACAGGATTTGTCCATTTTTGGCGATCTATGATTTTCCAACCTGTTTTTTCTAATAGCCAGTCGAGTTGCCAGTCTTCAAATTCATGGTAATGTCTGTCCCACATATCAGTTGTGCTGCGGTAAGCAGGCGAAAACCACAAGCGTAACGGAATCGAGATAAAAAGTTTTTCCGCTTTGATTTCGTTTAAAATGGTATAAGGATTCAGCAAGTGTTCAAATATTTCAAAAGCGGTGACAACATCTGTTTTTTGTGATTGAAAAATCGTTTGATTGTTATCTAAATCTTCGCCAGTGGTATTCGTAACTACAAATCCTTGTTCTTTCATGATCGAAGAAAAAGGATTTTCGACGCCTAAATCTAAAATAGTGGATGTAGTGCTGATGTGTTTATTTAGAAATTCTAAGGTATGTTTGAATCTTTTATTAGGAAACGTTTTTTCGTACATGATCTTTGCGTGGAACGAGGCAAAATGTCGCTCTTTATCTAGGTTAAGGTTGCGCAAGAATTAATTTGCATCAATATTCTTGGTGCAAATATACTAATAAAAGTGTTTTTGATTTATGTTTTTTAGTTCTGATGGTCCCGATACATCGAGAGAAAGTCTCGGATCCTCAAGATGTAGTTTTTCAAGGAGCAAAAAGCGAATAAAAGAAGCTTTATTGCTCCTTTGAAAAACAAGTTTTGTAGTGAGGAATTGCAATGAACAGCTGGATTGGCTTCAGTTAAAATTAATATCTGTAAATAAAAGCGTTGACATTCATTCCAGCTCCAACTGAAGCAAATAAAAGAATATCGCCTGTATTGATTTTTTGATCTTTTATTTCACCTCTAATAAGCAAATCAAATAGTGTAGGTACAGTTGCAACGCTGCTATTACCAAGCTCATGAATACTCATAGGCATTATGTCTTGAGGTACTGATTTATTGTATAATTTATAAAAACGCTGAATAATGGCCTCATCCATCTTCTCATTGGCTTGATGTATTAAGATTTTTTTAACATCATCAATTTCTAGTCCACTTTTGTCCAAACAGCTTTTCATTGCTGCAGGAACAGTTGTCAATGCAAATTCATAAATTTTTCGACCGTACATTTTAATATATCGCGTGTCTGGATCTAATTCAGGGTTATAAGATTTGCCAAAAAATAAATAGTTAGCTTCATCCATTGCATAAGTCCCACTTTCATACGATATCAGTCCGGAATCATCATTAGATGCTTCTAAAATTGACGCTCCAGCACCATCGGAGTAAATCATAGAATCTCTATCATGTACATCAACTACTCGTGATAATGTTTCGGATCCAATGACTAAGCAACGCTGAGCCATACCAGATTTGATAAAGGCATTAGCTTGAAGAACGCCTTCAATCCAACCAGGGCAACCAAAAAGGATATCGTAAGCGACACATTTTGGATTTTTTATCTGTAATTTATGCTTTACTCTAGTGGCTAAACTTGGTAACATATCTGATTGAATAGCACCTTTTTTTACATCGCCAAAATTATGAGCAAAAATAATATAATCAATAGTTTCTGGATCAATCGCTGCATTGTCAATTGCTTTTTGAGCTGCGAAAAAAGCTAAATCAGAAGAACTCAATTGGTCTTCAGCATAACGCCTATGTTCAATCCCAGTGATTCCTTTAAATTTATTAATAACCACTTCATTAGGATAGCCAAAAGCAGTACCATCTTCATTTAAAAATACGTGATCACCAAAGTCTGAATTGCTAATCTTTTTCTCAGGAATATAACTTCCTATTCCAGTTATCTTTATTTTCATTATGTTAGTTTCCAAATTTGAGGCTAATTTAAACATAAAAAAATTATTAATACTACATTAATTACTATGCGTGCATATAATTATTAAAAAAATTATTCTCAGCTAAAAAAATGATAATATCTCACTTTATCTATAATAGTAATGGGATTAATTTCGCAAAATATAGGGTATCAAATGTGTTAGCAAATAATGACTAAACTATCTAATTTGTATTCAGGTATTTATTATAATTATTTTCTATTGTTAAAGATAATTTTTGATGATAATAAATATTTTATTTTAATTATCAATATAATAGGTTTTTTAATATTTTTGGTAAGTACAAAATCTTAAACCTATAAATAATGAAAATAAAATATTTTTTTACTTTTTATGATGTTAACATCTTCATTACTAGTTGCCCAAACAGATGCTATTACTAAACATAATGGCGAGATTGTTAATGGAAAAGTATTGAGAGTTATAGAGTACGCTGTTGTTTTTAAATATGATGGCGAAGATGCTGAAAATTCAATTGGTAAATACGCTACTGAAAAAATTGTTTATGGTAAAAGTGGTAGAGTTCAAGAAATTATTGAAAAAATTGTAGTTACAAGCGAGGCTGACTGGGAGAAAGTAGTAGTTCTTGAAGAGAAATCGTATATCGCTGGTTTGAAAAAAGGTGGTGAAGTAAGAGGGAAAACAGGAATGATTAATTTACAAACTGGTAATACTGGAGACAAAAAAGCGGAGAAAAAGTTAAAAAGGGCTGCTGCTGCTCTTGGTTGTCCTTTTATTTTAATGACTTCTGACAAGACCACTGTTGGATCAAGTTCTAATCAATTTGGTGGAACACAAGCTATAAAAACAGGTTTAGGTTATAAATACTAGATCTATTATTATTTAAATGAAAAATGCCTCGAATCATCGAGGCATTTTTTTTAGATTTCTAATCACTTAGCTTTCAATATAAGCTTCAATAGGTGCACATGAACAATTTAAGTTTCTATCACCATACGCTTCATCTACTCTTCGCACTGTAGGCCAAAATTTATTTTCAGCAATATATTCTAATGGAAATGCTGCTGCCTCACGACTGTAAGGGAAAACCCAATTATCACTAGTTACCATCATTAAAGTATGTGGTGCGTTTTTCAGCACATTATCTGGATTTTCAATCGTTACCGTTTCTATTTCTTTTCTTATCGCAATCATGGCATCACAAAAACGATCTAGTTCTTCAAGATTCTCGCTTTCTGTTGGTTCGATCATCATGGTTCCAGCAACAGGGAAAGAAACTGTTGGAGCGTGAAAACCATAATCCATTAATCTTTTTGCGATATCAGTTACTTCGATTCCTTTTTCTTTAAATGGACGACATTCTATAATCATTTCATGAGCCGCGCGACCCATCTCTCCAGAATATAGAGTGTCATAATGACCGTTCAATTTCTCCTTAATATAATTTGCGTTTAAGATTGCATATTCAGTCGATTGTTTTAATCCTTCGGCACCAAGCATGCAAATATAACCGTAAGAAATTAAGCAAACCAGGGCTGAACCCCAAGGTGCAGCAGAGATAGCAGTAATTGCATTTTCTCCGCCTGTAGGTATCAATGGATTTGTAGGTAAAAATGGAACTAATTGTGGAGCGACGCATATAGGTCCTACTCCTGGTCCACCACCGCCATGAGGAATGGCAAATGTTTTATGTAAGTTTAAATGACATACATCAGCACCAATTGTTGCAGGATTTGTTAAGCCAACTTGTGCATTCATATTAGCACCATCCATATATACTTGACCACCGTTATCGTGAATTAATTGTGTGATTTCTCTAATGGCACTTTCAAAAACACCATGAGTTGATGGATAAGTTACCATCAAGCAAGAAAGATTATCTTTGTGTAAAAGCGCTTTTTCGCGTAAATCATCTACATCTATATTACCGTTTTCTAATGTTTTAGTCACAACCACTTTCATTCCAGCCATAGTTGCAGATGCTGGGTTTGTACCGTGAGCGGATGACGGTATTAATGCAACATTTCTATGATGATCGCCTCTTGAATGGTGGTAAGCACGTATAACCATCAAGCCTGCATATTCTCCTTGAGCTCCTGAGTTAGGTTGCAAAGTTGTTCCTGCGAAACCTGTAATAACATTGAGCTGTTGCTCAAGTTTAGTAAGCATTTCTTGATATCCCACTGCTTGATCTAAAGGTGCAAAAGGGTGAATATTATTCCATTGTCCCATGCTTAGAGGTAGCATTTCTGAAGCTGCATTTAATTTCATCGTACAAGAACCTAGTGAAATCATAGAATGATTCAATGCTAAATCTTTACGTTCTAACATTTTGATGTATCGCATCAAAGCAGTTTCTGAATGGTATTTATTAAAAACATCATGCTGTAAAAAAGTTGATGTTCTAAGCACGCTTTCTGGAAAGTGATTTGTTTCTGATAGTGCGTTAATGGCGGTAGCTTGTATTGATTTTGCGGAAGCAAAAACTGAAATGATAGTATTTAAATCAGCAATACTTGTTGTTTCATTTAAAGAAATAGAAACGGAATTCTCATCAACATAATAGAAGTTAATTTCATTTTCTTCTGCAATTGCTTTTACTTTTTTAGCATCAGCCTTAATCACAATTGTATCGAAGAAAGCAGTATTTGTCTGCTCAAACCCGAGTGTTTTTAAGGAATTTGATAAAGTTGCCGCTGAAGAATGTACTTTATTAGCAATATATTGCAACCCTTTTGGACCATGAAAAACAGAATACATTCCTGCCATCACCGACAATAAAACTTGCGCAGTACAAATATTTGAAGTGGCCTTGTCGCGTTTTATATGTTGCTCGCGAGTTTGTAGTGCCATTCGAAGTGCACGGTTGCCGTCAGTGTCAATAGTTACACCAATGATTCTTCCTGGCATGCTTCTCTTATACTCAGCTTTAGTAGCAAAAAACGCAGCATGAGGACCACCATAACCTAACGGAATACCAAAACGCTGGGTAGTTCCCAGAACAATTGCAGCACCCATTTCTCCTGGAGGCGTTAGTTTTACCAAACTTAATATATCGGCTGCTACTGCAACTTTGATTTCATTTTCATTTGCTTTAGTTATGAACGCTTTGTAATCGTGAATTTGTCCATATTTTCCAGGATATTGAAGAATTGCACCGAAAAATTCTGATGAAAAATCAAATGTTTCGTGGTTCCCAATTACTAACTCAACCCCAATTGGAGTAGAACGTGTTTGCAGGACTGATAAAGTTTGCGGTAATATTTCTTCTGAAACAAAAAATTTGTTGATATTACTTTTCTTTTGATCGCGCGTTCTTACGTCAAATAAAAGAGACATTGCCTCTGCAGCAGCAGTGCCCTCGTCTAATAAAGATGCGTTTGCGATTTCCATTCCGGTTAATTCTATAACCATGGTTTGAAAATTTAAAATCGCTTCTAATCTACCTTGCGCAATTTCAGCTTGGTAAGGAGTGTAAGCAGTATACCAACCTGGGTTTTCAAAAACATTTCGTTGAATTACAGCAGGGATAATAGCTGCATTGTAACCTAAACCAATGTACGATTTAAAAACTTTATTTTTATTCCCTAATTTTTGAATATGATTTGCAAACTCATATTCAGTCATTGCTGGTTCTAAGTTTAAATCAGCATGTAGTCGAATATCACCTGGAATCGTTTCATCAATCAATTGATTCAGAGTATCTGCGCCAATTGTTTTCAACATGTGTTGTAAATCATTTTCCCTTGGACCAATGTGTCTTAATGCAAAAGCGTCTGTTTTCATTATATAATAAATAGGTTGTGTGTTTCTTACTTTCGAAGCGGTAAAATTAAATATTAAATTGCTATTATTAGCCATTTTTAACTTGATTTTCTATCAATTTTTCAACCAAAAGCCATTCTTATTAACACTTTGATTAATTTTGTCTAATGAAATTTTTTAAATTAATATTCGATTTTTATATAAATAGTAGTATTCACGTGGCTTTATCGTGTTATGCTTTAGTTCGAATGACGCAACATATGTTCCACATTCCTTATGAAAATTCGATTGCATATTTCGTATTTTTTGGAACAGTTGTAGGATATAATTTTGTGAAATACGATGCCTTAGCTAGAAAACAAAAAGTTCAAATGCGTTATGAGTTGAAAGCAATCGCTTTATGGAGTTTTTGCTGCCTTCTATTGGTTGGTTATTATTTTTTTCAATTAGAACTTATCACTCAAATTGTAGCTTTTGTGTTTTTAAGCTTCACTTTACTGTATACACTTCCTTTTTTCCCTAATAGACGAAATGCTAGAAATTGGGCTGGTGTAAAAATTTATATTGTGGCTTTATGTTGGGTTGGAGTTACTTTAATATTACCCATTTTAAATGCTGAAGTTACTTTTACAACTGATTTTTATTTAAAATGTATGCAAAGGTTTATTCTCATTTTTGTACTGATTCTCATTTTTGAAATTCTTGATTTAGCAAACGACGATCCTCATCTTCAAACAGTTCCACAACAAATAGGAGTAAAGCGAACAAAAAATTTAGGATTAGCACTGATTATTTTGTTTTTCTTTTTAGAATTCTTAAAAAGTAATTTTGAAAAGAATCAAATAATTGTAAATGTTATTTTAATTGTTTTAGTTGGTCTTTTTTTGATTTTTGCTAATGAAAAACGTTCCAAATATTACACTTCTTTTTGGGTTGAGAGTATTCCAATTCTTTGGTGGTTGATGGTAGTTTTTCTTTAGATAGGATGATAAGGATGGATAGAATAAGTGTTTATGGCAATTAAGATGTTTATGAAAATCTTCAAGCATCAATTTTTTTTTCAGCTAACCCCTTTAAAACTTTATTCCTCGCCAAAACGAAGTTAGTCATGTGCCTTTTTAAAAGTAAAAAATCAAATAGCTTTCCAAAAAATCCAAATGGAGTTTCGTAAAGTATTTTATCCTTCATTACCGTTACACCATTTTCATGAGAAAAAAAATGTTCATGTTTGAAAGATTTAAATTTTCCTTCTTCCATTTCATCGACAAAATAATCGTACAAGTTCATTGCCGTTATTCGGCTTTTGTGTGTAAGGTAGAAACCAAAATGTTTTCCACGCCAAGTAACCGTTTCATGCAAATTAATTAGGCCAGAAGTCACGCCAGCAATCGCAATTTCGTTAGTGGGACTTGCTGATTTTTGATGAACGTCAATATCTCTGGAAATGTCAAAAACGATTTGTTGCGGTGCATTAATTTTAGTTTTTACTTTGAATTTAGTCATCGAAACTATATTTTTCTCTTGTCTTCGATAGTTATAGCGGAGCCAACCGCCACAAAAACTGAAGTTGGTTCTAAATCCTTGATAAATGCAAATTCTTTTCCGTAAACTCCTTCAATGTCAATTACAGAAGTGTTTTTTATAACTTGATATTGCTGCCATCTGGGATGAGTGACTTGATACTCAAAACTTTGATTTTCATTAATTTTAGTGTAACCAAAATAATGCTCCGTAATAAATTCAGCCTCTGAATCAATTTCAATTTCGATAGGATTTTTTTCAGTTTCTACGTGAATTGTATTCCAATTATTATTTACTTTCCATTGATAAATAAATTCTCTCGAATTTTCGTTAACCGTCAACGTATGTTTCATTGGCAACGTGCTGTAATGCTCATTATAGAATGTATTGGCTACAAATGAAATGGCATGTTTTGGAACAATTTCGCTAATAAAAACAGCACCTCTTTTCCAAACTCCGTTCTCAAAACGCCTAACATAAAAGCGCAAATTCACTTCTTCAAAATCAGAGTGAAAAGGGATTTTAATTCCTAAGACGCGTACTTTTTCGAAAAGAAAACCAATAAAACTGACATAACATTTGCCATTCCAGAAATCAAGTTCGGTTCCTTTTGGGACATATTTTTGTAGAATTTCTGGATTAACTTCGTAATTAATCATCGCTAGATTATTCCATTCGGCTTTTAAAAAACTCATCTTTTACTTATTTTTATATATTTTGTGCTATGCTTATATTTTATTAAATGCTTATTATTTCAGCTATTATTTCTTGCTTTTATTTTTTTTCAATTGACATAAAACTTTTATTGAAAACAATACAATTGCAATTCAATTATCGAAACAATTCCTTTACTTCATTAAGATCAAATGATTTCTTCTCATCATCTATTGAGATAATACTTGAAGCTACTTTTTTCTTTTTTTGTTGCAACGATACAATTTTTTCCTCGATGGTATCTTTACAAATCATCCGATATGCCATTACTTTTTTAGTTTGACCTATGCGATAACAGCGATCTATAGCTTGATTTTCGACGGCAGGATTCCACCATGGATCAATGATAAAAACGTAATCAGCCTCGGTAAGATTCAAACCAGTACCACCAGCTTTTAAACTTATAAGAAATACTCTAACATCAGCATTATTCTGAAAATTCTCTACTCTTTCTTGTCTATTGGTAGTTTGTCCGTCCAAATATTCGTAATGAATTTGGTCTTCTTCTAATCGTGTTTTTACAATTTGCAACATTTTTACAAATTGGGAAAAAACTAAAATTTTGTGATTTCCTGTTTTCTCTTTGATGTTTTCCATTAGTGCTTCTAACTTCACTGAATAATTTCCAAAATCCTCTTCGGAGGGAATTAGCGCTGTCGAATTGCATATTTGCCTCAATTTAGTCAAACCTTCTAAAATGTACATTTGTGATTTCTCAACGCCGTTTTCATCAATTTTGTTCAGTAAATAATCACGGTATTTGTTTTTAAAAGTAGTGTAAACAGCACGCTGTTCTTTTTCCATTTCACAAAAAATAATGCTTTCGGTTTTTTCAGGTAATTCGGTTGCAACTTGCTCTTTAGTTCGTCGCAACATAAACGGCGTTATTATTTTACTTAATATTTGCGAAGCATCAACATCTTTATCTTTATCAATTGCATCCGAAAAGTTGTTTTTAAAATGTGTCATATTACCTAATAATCCAGGATTCAAGAAATTAAGTTGTGCATATAAGTCAAACGTATTGTTTTCTATAGGAGTTCCTGTAAGCGCGATTCTGTTGTAAGAATGCAGCAATCTTACTGCTTTGTAACGCTTTGAATTTGGGTTTTTTATGGCTTGACTTTCGTCCAAAATAACATAGTTAAACTTAAAATCTTTTAAAAATTCAATATCATTTAGTAAAGATCCGTAAGTCGAAATAATTAAATCATATTTAGTAAAATTATCTTTGTTTTCTAATCGGCTCGCACCGGTAAAAGTGAGCATCTTCAAGCTAGGGCAAAATTTTTCTATTTCATTTCTCCAATTAAAAATTAGAGAAGTGGGTGCAATAATCAATGAGGGTTCACTCTTTGGATTGCTTATTTTTAAATGTTGTAAAAACGCAATAGTTTGTAAAGTTTTACCCAATCCCATATCATCAGCTAAACAACCACCTAGCTGATTTTTATCCAAAAAAGCAAGCCAGTTTAAGCCGTGATGCTGATAATCTCGCAGTTTTGCTTTTATTCCTTTTGGTATAGCAATTACTTCAATTTCAGAAATGTTTTGCAGGCGCATTTTTTTATTATATAATTCTTCAAGGAATGCCGGTTTACTGTCCATTTCTTGATACAATTCGTCTATAATTCCAAATTGATAATTTGACATTTGGATTCCGTTTTTCTTGATCTCACCAGATTTAAAATAATTGGCAAATTTCTTCATCCAATCTTCTGGCAGAATTCCTAACGTTCCATCGCCAAGTGTAACATAATTTGATTTTTTCAGAAAAGCCTTTTGTAACTCCTTAATATTTACTTTTTGATTGCCAAAGCTAATATCGATTTCAATATCAAACCAGTCAATATCTGATTTTAAATTGACACGAATAACGGGTTTGTTTAAATTGAATTTGAAGGATTTTAATTCATTTGCACCAAAAACAGTAATGCCTAATTGCTTCATTCTTTCGGTGGCGTGTAACATCCAATAGTTCTCAAAAAGTTCCTCGGGTGTGAGAAAAAATAGATTTTCTTGAGTTTCAAATTTTGGATGTAAACCTCTAAATTCTTCAATAAAATTATCCTCAAAAGATTGGTTTCGTTCCTTGTATGTGATTTTTGTGTCTTCGGCGGCTTCGAGCAATAATTCATTTGAAAATACAGGAACGAGTGTTTTATCGTATTGAATCACAGGTTTAAAAACAATATATTGTCCCTCTAAATCGGACATATAAATTTGCTTTTCAATATTTTCTGTTTCTACTTTGGTTTTAGATTTCTTGAAAATAGTTGTTTGAATTTCAAATTTCTTAGATAGTGGTAAGACTACCTTTTCAATAAAATTAGGCACATCTTTCTTAAAGTAATTAATTTCTGCTTTATTTACAAAATTACTTATGTGTGCCGCTACACTGGCATTTGGAATGGGATAAGCGTTACCCTCGAAAAAAATAAACAAATTACTTACAATTATTGATGGACTATTGAGGTTAAAGTCTTTATCTCCAATTGCTATTTTTGCTTTGAGTGTATAGAAATATTTATTTTCGCTTATCGTAAAAAACAATCTTATTTTTGTCTCTTCTATTTTTGTTAAAGTTAAATTTTTCCTTGTTAAGCTAGATGTATCGTCATGTTTAAAGACTAAAAGCGTTTTCCATAATGGTAATAAAATTTCTAAATTTTCAAATGCTCTAGTCAAATAGCCTATTTCCCTTTTTGATTCGTAAGTCTCAATTAAATCATTTAACTGTAACGATTTTATAATTATAGTTTCATTTTTTTCATGAAGGAATAAGTGCATAGATTCATTTATGCTATAATAATTAAGTTCGGAAATACTGGATGCAAAATCGTTTTTTGCCTTGTTATATTTAGCTTGAAATGGGATTACTCCGGTAAATTTTTTCCCTCTAAAGCCAAAATAAATCCCTAATCCAAAGTCGAGATCAAAATGATCTGGTGTAGGTAGTCGAGCACTTAACTCTACTGCTTCATTTGTATAAATATTAGAAAAGTCTTGAAATCCATGCTGAATATTTTTGTACTTTGAAGTTGCTTGAAATCCTTTTTTAGTAATTTGAAAATCAAATATTTCCTCGATCCCAGCAGTTTCAGTTAGATTATATTGTTGTAAAAATGCTTTAATTTTTTGTGCTAAATAAGTGGTACTAAAGAAATTTTCGCCCAGTTTCTTTTTTATAATTTTTAAGCTAAAACCTACATGGTCGCATGGTTTTTCTTTATTAGAACAAGTACAGCTAGTTTCTAAAATCTTAGTTTCACTATCAAAACTTATGGTTTGTTGGAAGTTGCCCCAGTCTGAGAATAATGTTTTTACCTCCGTTTGTGAGGCACTGCTAACTTGTATGTGATTTTCATAATAACTATTATAGCGCGACGGAAATCGAGATAGAACGACATCCGAAAGAAGCTCGTTCACTAAATGCGCTTGATTTAATTTCAAGATTTTTACATCTGTAAAATCATTTAGATTATTTAAAATACTATTTGTTTTTTTAATAATGACTTTACAAATGTCGTTAAGAGCTGCAATTATATGTTTACAAAGACCTCCATGATCGTAGGGACAGCTGCAATAGGTTTGAATTTTTTTTGGATTAGAGATATTAATTTCTATCTGATATGGTGCAGTAGCTCCGCCAAGATACTCAAACTCAAACTGACCAAAATAAGTATTTGTCAACGTGGGACTTATGTTTTTTGCATTAGTCGTAGCCCTTTCGATACTATTTTCTTTTAGGTAATCTTGTATAAATTTTAGGTCTGTTAGCTCCATTTTTAAACGAAATAAATCAATATTTTAAATTAATCCTGCTCTTTTTAATAAAGCGTCAGGTTTTGGTTCTTGGCCTCTAAAACGTTTATATAATTCCATTGGTGGTTCAGTTCCACCTTTAGAAAGTACGTTTTCTTTAAATTTGGTTGCGACCTCTTTATTAAAAATTCCTTTTTCTTTAAAGTATTCAAAGGCATCTGCATCTAAAACTTCTGCCCATTTGTAGCTATAATAACCCGAGGAATAGCCGCCTTGAAAAATATGTGAAAAAGCAGTACTCATCGCGTTTTCAGCAACTTCAGGATACAATTGCGTAGCGGAAAATTGTTCGGTTTCGAAAGCTTTGACATCTGTAATATTCGAGGGATCATGGCCATGCCAACCCATATCTAGCAATCCAAAACTCAACTGACGCATTGTTGCTAATCCTTCTTGAAAACTCGCACTTTCTTTGATTTTGTTTACGTATTCTTGCGGAATCACCTCGCCGGTTTCATAATGAGTTGCAAATAAAGCCAGAGCTTCGGGTTCGTAACACCAGTTTTCCATCATCTGACTCGGCAATTCGACAAAGTCCCAATAAACAGAAGTTCCTGATAAACTTGGATAAGTGGTGTTGGCTAACATTCCGTGTAATCCATGTCCAAATTCATGAAATAAAGTAGTTACTTCATTAAAAGTTAATAACGATGGTTTCGTTTCAGTGGGTTTAGTGAAATTACAAACGTTCGAAATGTGCGGTCTTTCGTTTACGCCATCTTTAACATATTGTGATTTAAATGAGGTCATCCAAGCGCCGTTGCGTTTCCCTTTTCGAGGAAAAAAATCAGCGTAAAATATAGCTACTAAATCCTTTTTTTCATCTGATACTTCATAAGTCATTACATCAGGATGGTATTTGTCAATATCAAATACTTCTGTAAAAGTCAGTCCGTATAATTTATCAGCAATCGTAAAAGCACCGTTTAGAACTTTCTCTAACTGAAAATACGGTTTTAATTTTTCATCGTCTAAATTAAAAAGCTTTTGTTTTAATTTTTCAGAGTAATAACTGCCATCCCATTTTTCTAACTGTTTAATTCCGTCTATTTCTTTGGCGAAAGCCGATAATTCTTCGAATTCTTTTAGTGCTGCAGGTTTGGCTTTTGCCAATAAATCATTGGAGAACGAAAGTACTTTTTCTGGGCTTTGCGCCATTCTTTCTTCCAAAACAAAATGAGCGTGCGTTGCGTATCCTAATAATTGAGCCCTTTGAAAACGTAATTTTGCAATTTGCAAAACGATCGCCTGATTGTCAAATTCATTGTTTTGAAAACCTCGAGCTCCAAAGGCAATTGCTAATTTTTTACGCAGTTCACGATTGTCGGCGTAAGTCATAAAAGGTACGTAACTAGGATGGTCTAGTGTAAATATCCACCCTTTTTTGTCCTGGGCTTTCGCCAAAGAACGAGCTGCTTCAACAGTGCCTTCTGGTAATCCTGCTAAATCTTCTTCATCTGTCAAATGCATTTCGAACGCATTGGTTTCAGCCAAAATATTTTCGCCAAATTGCAAACTTAATTTTGATAGTTCTTTGTCAATTATGCGTAGTTCATTTTTTTTATCTTCAGGTAGATTTGCTCCGTTGCGTGAAAAACTTTTATATTTCTTGTCTAGTAAAGTGCTCTGTTCAGGAGTGATTTGGAGTGATTCTCTCGAATCATAAACCGCTTTTACTCGTGCAAATAACTCAGGGTTTAATCGGATGTCGTTTCCAAATTCAGATAAAAGTGGGGAAACTTCTTGTGCAATTTTTTGCATTTCATCATTGGTTTCAGCTGAATTTAAGTTGAAGAAAACACTCGAAGCTCGATCAAGAATATCGCCAGTGTAATCCATTGCTTCAATGGTGTTTTCAAAGGTTGGAGCGTCAGTATTATTTACAATAGAATCAATTTCGGCTTTGGCCAAGGTGATTCCTTGCTGAATAGCAGGTAAAAAATCTTCGTTTTTTATTTGTGAAAAAGGAGCTGTGTTGTGTTTAGTAGAAAAGTATTTTGTTAAGATATTCATTGCTAGTGTAATTGTTCTTATTAATTATTTTGAATTTTTTATTTTCACAAAGGTAGCGATTTATAAAAAAGACAATGATAAAATAGAGGGGATTATCTTTCCCTAATTTTAAAGGATCCGTGTTATAGTTATGTTATTTATTTTTTTGAAAGTTTTTAAAGGCGTAATTTCGAGTAAAGGTTAATTATTGTAAAAAATTAGTCAAAAATCATTTTAAAATAAGATTATGAATTACCAAATTATAATAAAGCGAGTAGATACCGTGAATGAACTCGAAGGATATTGGTCAGATGAAGATTTAATTCAATTACTAGAAAAATTCAATTATCCAGACGGCGCAACTGCTGAGAAAAAGAATTTACCAGAACTTTTAGAAATGGCTATTTCGGATTACGAGCCCAGTGAAGCCGCCGAAATTGTCCTGACCTATAAATTGTCGGAGGAGTTAAATGAGGGACAAATTCAGCAAATTTCACATAACATGTTAATCGATAAAGTATGCGAGGAATATCCTGAAATTCACATGCAGGGAAGATTATTTCATACGAACCAATTACTTTTTAAGGCATATAACGGAAAGTTTCCAAATGCAAAAGCTTCAGTGGTGCATTTTTCAATGACACCTGATGAAGCTGATACGGCAAAGGTTTTGACTAAAGAAAACGTGTTAAAATTATTAAATAACGGATTGTCTGATAGAAATCTTATCAAACGATTGTTTGATGATCAAATCTCTCAAAACATTCCTTTTCCAGAAGCTGAAGGAATTATTTGGGAATTAAAAACAGACGACAATATAAATTATACTTTAGTGACTTCAGAGAATTGGATCAATAATGAAGATTTAATTAGTTCAGAATTTGAAAGTGTATTGGAGGAAATTATCGAAGAAGTTTAATTGTAGATCACAAAGCTATAAAACGTCAAAGGCCTCCTGAAAATGGAGGCCTTTGACGTTTGTGTTTTTTTCCGATACGAATTTCACGAAGTGGCACAAATTAATAACAGAGCTTTATGTCGTAATTTCTATTTTTTCAAACTTTCCGAAGCTTTATTTACGGCTTCTTTCAATTCTAACTTATAAGCAATTATGCGTTTTAAAACTTCTTTGTTGCTGCTTCCAATAATTTGAGCCGCGAGAATCCCAGCATTTTTCGCCCCATTTAATGCTACAGTTGCCACAGGAACGCCGCCTGGCATTTGTAAAATAGATAAAACCGAATCCCAACCATCAATAGAATTACTTGATTTTACTGGAACACCAATCACTGGTAGTGGTGACATCGATGCAACCATTCCTGGTAAATGCGCCGCGCCTCCAGCTCCAGCAATGACCACCGAGATCCCTCTTAAATGAGCGTTTTGACTGAAATCAAATAATTTTTCAGGTGTTCTGTGTGCCGATACAATATCAACTTCCACCTCGATTTCAAATGATTTTAATATATCTATTGCTTCTTGCATTACTGGCATATCTGAGATACTTCCCATTATTACGGCTACTTTGCTCATTGTTTTTGTTTATGTAAGTTGAGGAATCACATTCCAAATATCAATTTTAAACTCTTCTTGAATGGCTCTTAAATATGAAATCTGTTTAATGTCATCTTCGATTAAGATTTTAAAGAATTCTTCCGCTGATTCGCCGAATTTTTGAATTTCTTCCCTTTTTCTGCGAATATATTTTTTTCTTTCTTCGGCGAGAATCAAGTCATCTAACTTAATTAAAGAGATTAAGTTTTGAGCTTGTTTATCTACTGAATCTGAAACTCTATAATCGCCGTAATCATAAATTATCCTGTCGTTAAAGTGGTCATCTGTTGGTAATAATATAGGTTGAAAATTTTCCCATTTTGTTGCTTTCTCTTTGTTCCACTGATGTTTTACAAGAAACCAGTTTGAATACGAATCTTTATCAGTTCCTTTTAAATTCGGATTAAAATGTTCGATGTCTCGTGCATCTGCTCTTCCTAAATACTCTTCTGTGTAACAACAAAATCCTTTTTGCTCGTGGTATAAGATCTTCGAAATTTTCAAATTGTTGTTTGAATTACCTTCTATGTAATTGAGATTATTTGTAATGATTTCAGAATTATCATTTTTATGTACTCTACTCATATTAGAAATTGTAGGTATCACCGAGTTTAACTGTCTTTAACAGTAATTCTTTCTTTCTTTTAGGATCATTTTCACTAGCCATTTTCTGTTTTAAGCTAATGTACTTTTGATATGCTTCCTTTGCATGCTTATTGTAATAATTGACACCAAAATCATTATTTAAAATATCATTAGGATCATCGCCAATTGGAGATTCACCTCTCCGAACAGCTACCTTTCCTTCTTGATCAAAATAAAGAATAAAGCGTTCTTCGGGTTCAAAGGACGCTGCAATAAATGGCGAATGTGTAGCTACAATAAACTGTGCATCGGGAGCTAAATTTTGATAATGATCCATCAAATCCATTTGCATATCTGGATATAAAGAACGTTCAGGTTCGTCAATTAATATGATTGAATCTTTTGTGTCTAATTTGAACAAAGGTAAAAATGAAAGTAAAAGTCCTTTGGTTCCAGTACTGGTACTTTGAATTGGAATTATTTCGTCTGTCTTCTTATTTTTTATAGGTATTGAATATTCGGTGTTGACCAAATCAACTTCTAAATTTAATTTTTCTAAAATTGGATTAAATTTTTTGGCAAAATCGGCTATGGCATTAGGATTCTCCTTTTGCCATTTTTTATATTCTATATCAAGCTTCTTTTGATCTCCAAGTAGCCCTTTATGTATTAGTTCAGACATTTTTTGAGTAAAATTTTTTCGATAGTATAATATTTTGCTCAGTAAAGAAAGCCATATTTCGGTATCCACTTTATCGTCAAAAACTGTTGAAGGAAGAGTGTAATCATTTTTTTTTCCTAATCTGGGAATATTTTGTTCTGGATATCTTTCAAATAAGTCAATTGGATTTTTAGAAAAAATATCGATGTTTTTATCCGATATTATATTGGCTTTAAAGTAAAAAACATCTTTTTGATTTTGATATGGAATTAATGGGGTTATTGTTCCTCCCTTATTTTTAAATTTATAGTTTTGGTTTTTGAAATCGATTTCACCACCCCTTAATTTAAGGATTTCATCATCTATGAAAAGATTGATCTCTCCATTTAAATCTTTTATAGGGTTACTTAATCCTGCTAAATAAGTATTGTCAATCAATTCTAAAGCGAAAATCTTTAAAATATGTTCAAAAATCAACTCCAACAAACTGGTCTTCCCCGTAGCACTTTGCCCAATTAAACAAATTTTATCCAACGGTTTTCCGCGTTTTTCTTCAATGTGAAAATCTTCAGGATACGTAAAATCAAAATCTAGATTCTTTAAATGTCTAAAAGTATCAATATGTAGTTTTGAAATTTTCATTTACTGGTTTTTTACAAAGCTAATTAAAAAATTATTGTTATCTTATGATGTAAACTGAGACTAAAAACTGTTTACTGAACACTAATCACTCTTATACTATTCTTTACTTCCTCGGCAATTCGTCTGGCTTCATCAATATCTTTATTTACAATAGTAACGTGCCCCATTTTTCTAAAGGGTCTTGTTTGCCTCTTTCCGTAAATATGAGGAGTAACGCCGTTCCAAGCTAATATCTTTTCGATATTTTCGTAAACAACATCTCCAGAAAAACCTTCGGCGCCAACTAAATTCACCATAATCCCAGCCACTTTACTATCTGTATTTCCTAAAGGCAAATCTAAAATAGCTCTCAAATGATTTTCAAATTGTGAAGTATAACTCGCCTCAATAGAATAATGTCCAGAATTATGTGGTCTAGGTGCCACTTCGTTTACAATAATCTCATCATCTTCTGTCTGGAACATTTCTACCGCTAAAAGTCCAACATGATTGAATTTTTTAGAGACATTCAATGCAATAGCTCTTGCTTTCTGGGCAACTTCATCGTCGATTCGAGCGGGACAAATCACATATTCAACTTGGTTGGCCTCGGGATGAAACTCCATTTCAACTACAGGATACGTTTTTATTTCGCCAGAAGGGGAACGACAAACAATCACCGCTAATTCATTTTTAAAAGGAATCATTTCCTCTGCAATGCATTCAACATTTGCTAGATTGTCTAAATCAGATACTTCTCTAACGACTTTTACACCATTTCCATCGTATCCAAATTCAGTACATTTCCATACAAATGGCAATTCAACCTTAGATTCTAGTATAGCAACGACTAAACTTTTTAAATCATTGAATCTTGTGTAATTTGCTGTTGGAATAGCATGTTCTGTGTAAAAATCTTTTTGAACACCTTTGTTTTGAATCAGTTTCAACGTTTTAGGCGAAGGATAAACTTTTAATCCTTCATCTTCTAACCTTACTAAAGCTTCTAAATTAACTAATTCAATTTCGAAAGTCAATACATCAACTAATTTCCCAAAATTATAAACAGTTTCAAAGTCCATCAAATCTCCCTTGAAGAATTTATCGCAGGCTATTTTGCAAGGAGCTTCATCACTAGGATCCAAAACATAAGTTTGTATGTCGAATTTGCGAGTGTCAAACAACATCATTTTGCCGAGTTGACCGCCGCCTAATATGCCGAGTTTAAAATCAGAAGAAAAATAATTCATTTGTTTTAGTTATTGTTTGTTAACGGTCAAATGCAGTCGCTACGCTCGTGTCATTGTGTAGTTGTAGTTTTTTAGTTTAATGCGTTTAAAAATTCATTAGGTGTAAATATCCTAATCTCAGCATTTTTGTAATCTTTTAAATCTCTAGTCACAATACAATTCATATCGGGGATAGATTGAGCGGAAATTATTTGAATAGCATCTTCAAAATCTTTATGGTTGGATTGTAGACTTTTTCTCAGGATGTCCTCAGTCACAGGAATTATTAAAATTGTATCTAATAAATCCTCGATGATAGAACGTAATTCGACTTCGTTTACCATTTTTTTTACAATATAATGTAGTGTTCCAATGGAATGAGAAGTGGAGTATGTATTGATTTTGTTGTGCTGGCAATAATCAAAAATTGCTATTGATGATTCTGCAAAAGGTTTTCTGTTGGCTACAATGTCAACTAAAACATTAGTATCTAAAAAAATATTTTTATATACCATATTTTTCTTTGTAATATTCTTCTTTAGCTTTTTTAATATCAAAGTCAGCTGGAAGGGTAATACGACCAATCAATTTTCTAATTTTTGGATCAATATCTTTATAATCCAAATCTCTTTTCGATGTCAAATTTCTAAAATAACTCTCTACCATTTCAGATAAACTTCTACCTGTTTCTTTGGCATAAATTTTAGCTTGTTCAATGACTTCTTTTTCTAACGATAAAGTGAGTTTAGTATTCATGTACGTATAGTTTTTACAAATGTACGTAATTTTTATAATTGGTTACCAGTTTTCTTTAAAATTTCCTTAGCAACAGCCTTGTAAGCATAAGAATGTTTCTGGTAATCATCAATAAGAATACGTTGTAATTTAGGGTAAATCCAATCGTGTTTTTCGCCTATTTCATATAGTGTTAGCAGCCTTTATAATGGTTTTTATCCTCTGAGTTTAGAAGTAACATTATCGCTATAAGAAATAGGTTTTCTTGAGGTACAATAAGCTAAGCCATAGCATCTCTACTTTTACGGTCTGCACTGGTATTTACTATATTTTTGTAAAGATCGTTATTCATATAAAGTATTAAAAACAGAAAATTTGTAAATATACAGCATTCTTATGCTTTTAAATCTAAAATCTAAATTCAGAAATTGCTATCTTTGCCCATTATTTTAAACATCAAATAATGATACAACTTCACGATAAACAATTTGTTCCGTTCATTTCTGCTAAAGAAATTGAGTTTGCCTTGACAAAAATGGTTGCCCAGATACAAGATGATTTTGCAGATGAAATTCCCGTATTTGTCGGTGTTTTAAATGGTGCTTTTATGGTCGTTTCTGATTTTATGAAGTTATATAAAAAACCTTGTGAAGTCTCTTTTATAAAAATGGCTTCCTATGAAGGAACATCTTCTACTAATGATGTTAAGCAATTAATAGGTCTTAATCAAGATTTAACGGGGCGTTCTGTTATTATTATTGAAGATATTGTCGACACTGGAAATACTCTTGTGGAGCTAAAAGATTTATTTAAAAAACAAAATGTAAAACATTTTAAAATCGCAACGCTATTCTTTAAACCAGAGGCCTATACAAAAGATGTTAAAATTGATTATATTGGAATCCGCATTCCTAATAAGTTTATCGTAGGATATGGTTTAGATTATGATGGTTTGGGACGAAATTTATCAGAAGTTTATAAATTAAAAGAATAACTACACAACAACATGACTAACATTGTTTTATTTGGAAAACCAGGAGCTGGCAAAGGCACACAAGCCGAATTTCTTAAAGAAAAATATAAATTAACACATATTTCAACTGGAGATGTGTTCCGTTTTAATCTAAAAAACGACACTGATCTTGGCAAGCAAGCTCGAGTGTATATGGATGCAGGCGATTTAGTGCCAGATGAATTAACTACTAAAATGCTGATTGATGAGGTAAATAAACATCCTGATACTAATGGAATTTTGTTTGACGGTTACCCTAGAACATTATCGCAATCTGAAGCGTTAGATCAATTCTTAACTTCTATTAATTCAAAAGTGGCAGCAACAATCGCCCTTGAAGCTAATGATGAAATTTTAATCCAGCGTTTGTTAGAAAGAGGTAAAACAAGCGGCAGAATAGACGATCAAGACGAAGAAAAAATTAGAAATCGTTATCAAGAATACAATGAAAAAACAGCACCATTAATGGACTATTACAAAGCGCAGGGAAAATTTTTTCCAGTAAATGGCATTGGTTCTATTGCTGAAATTACAGATAGAGTAAGTACAGTTATTGATAATTTATAGCAGCTATTTCCAGCTGTACGTTGCAAGTCCTCACTTATAAAACTTATTTTCTAAGCCATAAAAGGAGCTTCCTCCGGTCGCTCTTTTCTGTCAAGAAAATGATGTTTTATAAGTTCCGGGCTTTCCACTACCATCTGGGCTAAAATAATAATTAATTAGAATATTCGATTTTAAAAAATGAAAAATCGAACTAGAATACCTAAACGAATCAAAATAATAACTTGGAAATAGTAATAATATTTTTTCTGATACTGCTCAATGGGGTTTTCTCCATGTCCGAAATTGCCTTAATTTCAGCACGAAAAAATAGATTAGAAACAGCAGCAAAAAAAGGAAATAAGAGTGCAAAAATAGCGTTGGATTTGGCAAATTCGCCAAATAAATTTTTGTCAACTGTCCAAATAGGAATCACGTTAATAGGGATTCTTACCGGTATTTATAGTGGAGATAAGATAACCACTGATGTACAAACATTTATTCAAGGTTTCGAGATACTGAAACCATACGCGCCTGCTATTGCAGTAGGATTAGTCGTTGTTGTTTTGACTTTTTTCTCACTAGTGCTTGGTGAACTATTACCTAAGAGAATTGGATTAAATCATCCCGAGGCAATTGCTAAAGCCGTTGCAATGCCTATGAAAATAGTTTCCATAGTAACAGCACCTTTTATATGGTTGCTAACGCAATCGACTGAGTTTTTATTAGATGTTTTACGAATAAAACCTACTGCGGACGGACGCGTAACGGAGGAAGAGATTAAAGCCATTATTAAGGAAGGAACAGAAGGTGGCGAAGTGCAAGAAATAGAGCAAGATATCGTTGAGCGCGTTTTTCATATTGGTGATCGAAAAATAAACTCATTAATGACACACAGAAAGTCAGTAATGTTTTTACCACTTTATGCTAATAAAGAAGAAGTTAAAAAGTTTATGCTAGAAGAACTTCATTCTATATATCCTGTTTACAATGGCAATTATGATGAAATTGTGGGAGTTGTAAACTTAAAAAATATTTTTGCTCATATAGACAATGAAAATTTTAATTTAAGCGATATAATGACCGAAGCTCCTTTTATGATGGAGCAAACAACGGCTTATGTGGCACTTGAAAATTTTAAGAAATCAGGAATTCATTATGCTTTTGTATCGGATGAATACGGAGTTTTTCAAGGAGTAATCACTTTAAATGATATTCTAGAAGCTTTAGTTGGAGATGCTTCTGATTTTTATAAAGATGATTTTCAGTTGGTAGAACGTGAAGATGGAACATGGTTAGTAGATGGCCATTATTCATTACATGATTTCTTGACATATTTTGAATTAGACGAACTCATAAATGATTATGAAGTGACCACAGTAAGTGGTTTAATAATGACTGAACTCTCACGTATTCCAAAACAAGGAGAAAAGTTAGTGTGGCAAAGATTTGAGTTAGAAGTAATCGATATGGATGGTGTAAAGATTGATAAAGTATTGGTTAAAGCAATACACTAATAGTGTAAGGTATTTGGTGTTTGAAGTTTCGAGAAGTTTATTGAAACGAACTAAACCAAGTCCTAAGCACGAAAATAAGAATTATGACAGAAGGAAATTTTGTAGATTACGTTAAAATATATGTTTCATCCGGAAAAGGAGGAAAGGGCTCTACGCATTTGCATAGAGAAAAGTTTATTGAAAAAGGTGGACCTGATGGAGGAGACGGTGGTCGTGGTGGTCACGTTTATTTAGTTGGAAATAAGGGTCTGTGGACGTTGTTTCATCTAAAATTTGCAAGACATATTAAAGCGGGTAATGGTGGTGATGGTAGTGGTGATAGAAGCACAGGTGCTGATGGCGATGATAAGTACATAGAAGTTCCATTAGGAACGGTTGTTAAGGATAAGGAAACAGGCGAAATTCTTTTCGAAATTACCGAAGAAGGAGAGAAACAAATTCTTTCACGAGGCGGTAAAGGTGGTTTAGGAAACTGGCATTTTAGGAGTTCTACAAATCAAACTCCAAGATACTCGCAGCCCGGTTTACCAGGAGCAGAAATGGATGTGATTTTAGAATTAAAAGTCCTTGCTGACGTAGGTTTAGTTGGTTTTCCTAATGCTGGAAAATCTACCTTGTTATCAGTGTTAACTTCTGCTAAGCCTAAAATTGCTGATTATCCGTTTACCACGTTAAAACCCAATCTTGGCATTGTAGCGTACAGAGATTTTCAATCTTTTGTAATTGCTGATATTCCTGGAATTATAGAAGGAGCTGCTGAAGGCAAAGGATTAGGTCATTATTTCCTACGTCACATTGAGCGCAATTCTACTTTACTATTTTTAGTTCCTGTTGATACATCCGATATAAAAGCTGAATATGATATTTTAGTAAATGAGTTGACAAAATATAATCCTGAAATGCTTGATAAGGAACGTATGGTGGTCATATCTAAATGTGATATGCTTGATGATGAATTGAAAGCAGAACTCAAAGCCGAATTAGATGTGTCATTTAAGGGTGTTCCTTACATGTTTATATCCTCTGTTGCCCAACAAGGATTAACAGAATTGAAGGATAAGTTGTGGAAAATGTTGAATGAGTAGAGATTTTATATTTTAAAAGTAAACCGTTTCGAGAATTTGAAACGGTTTTTTTATACCTTCTTTAGTGCTTTACACTTATCTTTATTCCCTTAGTGTGACTTGCAAATTCAGGAGCGTACAAGCTTTGTATTGTGGTAATTCCATTAGAAAAATTTCCGCTGTTATTTACCTGAATATCATATTCTAAAACATAAGTGCCTTTATTGATTTTATCAAAAAAGAAATGAGTCGCTGCGTCTTTAGTACTTTTATAAAACCCTAAATTATCTGTGTATTGGTAAGCTGATAATACATCGATAGGCTCAAAGCATGACGCTCTCATGTCTTTTAAATGGACAAATTCCATATCTTCTTTTGTATTAATAATTAGCCGCACCGTTACGAGATCGCCAATAGTTAATGCATTGTTAGTTGTTATTTTTTGTAAAACGGTTCCTTTATCGGTAAATTTCTTTAAATACAATTCTTTAGAAACAGATAAGCTGGTGTCTGAATTGCTTTTTATTTTATCTAAATCATCAAAATATTGCCAATAAACACCACCATAGCCGGGAACTTTAGATCTGTTGTCAATTGTAATAGCTGCCATTTCTGTATTGATTTCTTTGGCTTTCCAGTTCATTTTTACATAACCTGTTTCTGCTTCTTTTTCATTTGCAGTTAGTTTCTTAGTTAGAATTTTATTATCTCCTATTTTGATTATTGTATTGTCTTTGATACTTAACCAATCTGAACCCTCCATCAAGAGAGCGTAGACAGCTTCAGTTGTAGATTTTGTAGTTGGCCAGTTTTTAGCTTGCTTGTTTTTTAACAACCATACTTTCATAGCATCTACTGATTGACTATCATTTCCTACTTCCGTAAAAGCTTCAATTAATAAAGCTTGAGTTTCTATTGGTGCTTGATACCAATACCACCCTGATTTATTTGCGATCCAATACATTCCCCAATCATCATTATTAGATGAGGTTTCTCTTAAACTTTCAATTATTTTTTTGGCGAAAGCTTGTTCTCCAAAACGATTTAGCACTACTGTTGCCAGTGCTTTTTCATATAGTGTAAAACTCAGCCAGTTTTCTTTGATATTTTCAATATATTCTTTTGTTGCTTTTTTTACACTATCGCTAATTGAATGACTTTCTAAATAAAAACTACGGGTATAGAGATAATGCAATTGCGAATAAGGCTGTATGCAAATAATTTTCTCATTGTTTTTTAAATTTCGAATGCTTTCCTGATAGTTTTCTAAAAACTTTCGATCTATAAAAGGAATTCCGTTTTTAGAAATTTCATTTATCCTAGTTTTAGTACTATTATCAGAATTCAGTTGCATTAAATGTCCTAAACCAGCTAAAATATGCCTTGTGATGTACTCGTTTTCTACAGTGCCACCATACCAAGGAAAGCCACCAGATTTTTGTTGTTTCTGTTTTAATTTATCAAAAGATGCTTCTTGCTCGCTTTTCATTTTTTCTAAATCAAAAAGTAAAGCTAGTTTGCTTTTTTTATCGGCTTCACTTTGCGCATCATTCACCCAAGGAGTTTCAGCAAGGAGTATCGATTTTAATTCTTCGTTAGTTTGTAATTTTGAATTTAACTTTCCATTTTTCCTCCAACTTTCAAATAATGAGGCAATTTTTGGATTGCTATTTATAATTTTGCTAGCTAAGGAATTAGCATAAAAGCGCGCAAAAGTTTGTTCAGCTCCTTCGAGTTCACCTTCAATTAAATAAGGTAATGATTGCAAGGCAAGCCAAGCGGGATTTGAAGTGTATTCTAAAGTAAATTGATGATTTCGTAAGCTTATAGAAACATTGTTTTTTAGATTTTCAAAAATATATTCTTTCTTTGAATTTCCTCTAACCCATAAAGGAATACTTTCTGTCACGAGTATTGTGCTTGTCAAAACAGGAATTATGTTTTCCTCTCCGTCCGTATAGTTGTCGGATTTAGCCAAAACCTTGTATTGTACTCCTTGCATCCCCTCAGGAATATATATATTCCAGCTTACAGTTGTGTTTCCAAATGCTGGGATTGAATAATTCTTAACACTTGAATTGTTTAACATTTTTATGTCAGCGGATTCTACTGTTGTCGCGTCAAATAGTTGTAAAGCTGCAATTCCTATTTTGGTTTCACTAGTCATATTGACAATTTTAGCAATGATTTGAATGCTATCCTTTTCTCTTAGAAAACGAGGAAAATTAGGAATGATCATTAGATCCTTCTGTGTAAATACCACTTTTTCTAACCCACCAGTAACTGCCTTTTTATTATGCGCTAGTAGTCGAAGTTTCCAAGAGGTTAAAGCTTCTGGAGAAGTAAAACTAAAACTTATTTTTCCTGATTTATCCGTTTTTAAATGTGGGTAAAAGAATGCAGTTTCGGATAAATTAGCGCGACTTTTAATCTCAGATAAGGCTTGTAATGATTTGTTAGTGGTGATTAATACCACTGCATTCTCTCCTTTTTTTCCATAAATAGCCGTAGCTTTTTCTTTAGTTAAAACTTCTATTGAGAGAATATTTAAATAGTCAACTAATATCGCTTGGTTTCTTGATGCGGTAATACCATCAATTATAAAAATAGCATTTGTAATGTCTTTATTTATTGCAGCATATTTTATCATATTTCCTACAATTGTTCCTTCCATTACTATCTCAACGCCAGCGGTATTGTAAATTTGATTATCCTCCTCAACAATAACAGAATTTGCAGCATCTCTTAAATTTATTGCACTTGATTTTCTATCAAAAGCAGGCTCCTCAGCAGCTACCGCCTCAGGATCTCCTTTTATGGACTGAGCACTCATTTTTTTATCCATTACTTGAACCGAGCCTGCCATAAAAGTTTTTTTATCGGAACCAAATGCGACCACAACAACTTCATTTATAGTGCCCGATTCTGTTTTCAGCTTAACATTAATTTGTTTGTTTTTATCAAGATTAAGGGTTTGCGTTTGATATCCTATATATGAAAAAACTAAAACGTCAGATTTTGACGCTTTTATTTCATAATAACCTTCATAATCACTTACGGCAGTTGTGCTAGTTCCTTTAATAGTAATGTAAACGCCTTCTAAAGGAGATCCGCTTTCGTCACTTACAATACCAGATAGTAATTCTGAATTGTGTCCTTTCTTATTTATTTTAGAAAGGTATTTATCATACTTCGCTAGTGTTGCATGGTCATTTGGATTAGAAAAATTAAAACCAAACCACATTAATTTTGTTGCAGTATCACTCAAAAATGGTCCATAAAGAGACGTGTTCATGTTTCGTAACGAAACACTCGCTTTGTTAAAAAGTAATGACTTACGATATGGAATTGTATTATAAACAGCGTGATCCAGGTTTAACGAACTCCATTGTCCTACAGCAAACTGGTCTAAAGAGCTATCGTACATTGAAGCTAGTATTTCTGATTCTAGATCAGTATTGAGTGCATTTAATTTAAAAGACCAATTTTCAGTACTTCCGGGTTGAATTTTGTTTCTAAAACTTTCAGTTGTAAAATTCAAACTTTGTTCTTCTGCTTTTAAAAACACCTCTAGTTCTCTAGTGAAAGATTGATTATCAAAAATAGATTCCAATCCAATTTTTATAGAATTGATAAAATGCTTTTGCAACTGAATTTTAAGTACAAGTTCACTATTGTCTATTGTCTTGTTTTCATCGTAAAAAAGTTGATTAGCATGGGAAGCCATTATTCTAAAATAAACATCTGGAATAATTGATTTTATTTTCAGCTGTACAAAACCATCTTTTCTTGGATTTTCATTTAATTGTTCTATCGTTAGCAAATTATTAAAATTAAATTTTTCTGACTGCTGATTGACTTTTACAACAACTTGTTTTTCAGGAATAGTACTACCTAGATCTTTAGCCGACAACACAACTTTGTAATATCCTGATTTATAATTTTCTATAAAGTCGAGAGGAAGTATTCGATCTTTAGCCGTGTTTATTTTTTTTGAATAAACTAATGTTCCAATTTCATTTTCATCTACTGGTTTTTCATTATTTTCTAAAGGAAATAAACGTGCAAAATTTGTTCTGGAAATCCCTTCTATTTCAGGTATAGGCCAAGTTCTGGGTTTAATTTTGTTTGGAAAACCTTTTAAAAAATACATTTTCAGTTCGCCATCAACAGTTACCACTTGGTCATTGAGGTTCTTGGCACCTAGTTCAAGTACATTTTTATCTTCTGCATTGATTTCTGATGGAACTTTTATACTCATAGCTATTGCATGATAACCTACATTAATAGTTTGAGTTGCAGTATGAGTTTCTCCATTGCTATCCGTTACATCAGCAGTAATACGGTAACTAAATATTGGAAAGTCATCTTTTGAAGTACGTAAATCAGCTTTGGCTATAAAATCGATATTGAATTTACCGTAATCATCAGTTTTTGTCTCTCCATTACTAATGAGTCCGTCCTGACCACCTCTAGAAGCATACCTATTTTTATAAGTAGTATAAGTTGCGTAAGTGATTCTGTATTTGACTTTAGAATTTGCTATAGTAGCGCCTGAAAATGATTTTGCCATTCCCTCTGCTCGAATATTTTGATCGATTGTATAGCTTTCTTTTATGGGTTGAAAAACAACTTCAAATTTTGGACGTTTATATTCCTCAACCTTAAAATAAGTTTCTGAATAATAAAATTGCACGGTATCCCAAAAAGAAGATCCATCATTTGAAACCTTATCGGATTTTAGAGCTTGTATTTTAAAAGTACCCATTAAGCCCTTTTTTGGGAGTTGAAATTCACCAGAAAAAGAGCCAAAAGAATTGCTCGTTGCTTCAAAACTTCGTATTTCTTTATTGTTGTTGTCTTTAAGAACAATTTTAACTAACACATTAGGTACAACAGAATTTTCATTTTCTATTTTTTGAAAAATAATTCCTTTATAAAAAACAGTTTGTCCTGGTCTATAAATCGCTCGATCGAGATAAAACTCGACCTTAGCTTTATTTTTTACTTCAATTGAAGTTGTATTATTGTAATAATTATTTATACTTGCAACTACTAGAGTATCGCTGCCTTTTGTCATCGATATATCAAAGTAGCTTTTGATCTCAGGGTCTAAATCAGAAAAAGCCATGCCGTTTTTGTCGCTTTTCAATTTAGAATTCAAAAATTTTATGTTAGCATTTTCAATAGGTTTTCCTGTTTTTCGATCTAAGACTTGATAAGTAGTAATACCATTTTTTAAGTCTTTTAATAAAGATAGATTTGTAACAGTAATGGTTTGATAAGCGAATGCTTTTGTATTATTTTTATCAGATTCACTCTCAAAATAAACTAAATAACTGCCTATCTCAAGTTGTGGTAAGAGAATTTCAGTAGAATAATTAAAGTAGTCATTCTTGTTTAGCAATGTACAAGAAAGAGTTTTTACTAAGGGTTTATTCTCGATTATAGTAGCAGCAATACTATCTCTTTTTCTATAAATTCTCCAATCATTTAATTTGGAAAGTATTTTTTGATCAATTTTGAAATAAGATATTGTAAGTGTATTTACATTTTTATACTTTACGTAAGCTCGTGTGTTTTCGTTATTATAAATTTTATCTAAAAGATTAATTTCTAATTGTTTTTGTTGTAATTTATGTTTGTTATGAATAGCTAAGTTGTAGGCATTAGATCTGCTTTTTGCGTCCAAAATAGTATCAAGCAATGCAATAGCTTTTTGATTATAATCGGGATGAATGTCTTTTGAAGCAAGTTCCATATATAACTTTGTCTTTTCAAGCTGAATATCTTGTAACAAAAATATATTGCTACTTTCATCGTCTATCTTCTGTAAAACATTCAAGAAATAGTTGGAGTCTTTGATCAAGTACTTGTGACAGAATTGCATACGGGCGAATCTATTTTCTAAGGAACTATTGTTTCTTTCTTTTTTTTGATAGAGCGTAAGTAGTTTTTTTAGATTTTCATCTTTTATAAAATCAAAATTAAAGGATTGAAAAACAGTTGCTTTGCCGTATAAAGTGTCTCGTGCTGCAGTAAAAGCTGTATTGTATATGTTAGAATAATACAGATTTTTAGTAAAATAAGCTATGTTTTCATTAACTAAATATTCATATAAATTTTCCTCTTTTACATTTTTTAAAGAATTAGTTTCAAATAAAGAATTATAGGATTTCAAAGATGTCTTTTTCAAAATTGCTTCATTGGCAATACTATTTTCAAAGGCAAGCTCAATTTGTTTTTTTAGATTGTCATTTGACCATAATAGAAAATTAGTTTCAAGACTGTCAGTGGAAGTTCTGGCATTTCGGCTGTATCGGTTTTGAAAATAATAATCGTTCAAACATTTCCCGTAAACAAAATTAAGTATCGCTTTTGAAGCTTCAGAAACGCTACTAATTTGACTTCTGAGATTGCTCAAAATTTTAGTTTGTGCATTCTCTTCTAATGTTTGAATGTATTTTGATTTATAAAAAAAGCATCTAATAATTTCAGTTTCATTACGTTTAGCAACGGCATCATTATAGATTTTATCCACTAATTCACTCGCAGATTTAATTTTACCTTCTTTTTCTAATTCAATTACGGCATCCCATTTTTTATCGAATTTTTGAGCAAACAATGGTAAAGATGCAAGCAGTAAGAGTAATACTATTTTTTTCATGAACTATGGATAATTAAAGTGAATGTAAGATATTTTTTTAAGCAATAGATAAAACTGACATTTCAAATTAATCAAAAATTAAATTTTCCTTATTCTATAAAGATAACAAAGAGTTAAAACTACTGCTTTTAGTTTCATATTTATCGAATTCCTAAATTTGAGTTAAAAAACAAAGTATAGTTGCTGTTTTTGAATCAAATAAAAGACACGATTGCGAAAATGATTTATATTCGCACAACTAAAAAATAATTTCATTATGAAAAAAATAATTTTATTCTTAACCATGTGCTTAATGGCTTTTCCAGCAAAGGCAGATGAAGGAATGTGGTTCTTGATGTTTATTGAAAGATTAAACCATAGAGATATGGAAAAAATGGGTCTGCAACTTACAGCCGAAGAAATTTATAGCATTAACAATCATAGTTTAAAAGATGCTGTTGTTCAGTTCAATGGAGGTTGTACTGCTGAAATGGTTTCTAAGGAAGGTTTGCTACTCACTAATCATCACTGTGGTTACGATGCAATTGCTGAACTTTCTTCAGAAGAGCAAAATTATCTTAAAAATGGTTTTTGGGCAAAAGATAAAGCTGCTGAGATGAAACCAAAATCATTGTTCGTTCGTTTCTTCGTTCGTATGGATGATGTTTCTAAAAGAATTTTGTCAAAAGTAAATGATAAAATGACCGAAACAGAACGTAATAAAGCGATTCAGCAAGAGATGTCGTTGATCGAAAAAGAAAATAGCGAAGGTGGGAAATATACCGTTTCTGTTCGTCCTTTCTTTCAAGGTAATGAATATTACTATTTTGTTTATCAAGACTACAGAGATGTACGTTTAGTGGGTACACCTCCAGAGAGTTTGGGAAAATTTGGTGGTGATACTGACAACTGGGAATGGCCAAGACACACAGCTGATTTTTCTATGTTTAGAGTTTATGCTGACGCTAATGGAAATCCAGCAGAATATGCTACAAGCAATGTGCCTTTAAAACCAAAACATTATTTACCAATAAGTTTAAAAGGCGTTGAAGAAAATGATTTTGCAATGATTTTAGGTTATCCAGGGCGTACCAATCGCTGGATGCCTGCAGGTGGAATTGAGCAAAATGTTCAGTATGCTTATCCTGCTTGGGTTGAAGGTGCAAAAACGGGCATGGATGTCATGAAAAAGTACATGGACAAGGACGAAAAAGTAAAGTTAGAGTATGCTTCTAAGTATGCCTCAACAGCTAATTACTGGAAAAACCGTCAAGGAATGATTGATGCGTTGACTAAAGCGGGAACTGCGAAAACTAAGGCAAAAGAAGAAGCTAAATTTAATGTGTGGGCCAATAAAAAAGAAAATAAAGCTAAATATGGTTCTGTAATTGCCACGATAAACGATTATTACGCGCAAACAAATCTAAAAATGCGTCATGATAATTATTTATCTCAATTAATGCGAACAGCTTCTTACGGAGCCGCTCCTGCTAATTTAGGAAATGCGCTAATTTCGTATTATAAAGAAAATGAGGCAAAAAGACAGGAAATACTTCCTAGATTGAATCAATTAATTGATAATGTTTATGGCAAATTCTCTGCGCCTTTAGAAAAGGACGTTTTTGCAGCTCAATTAAATTTATATACTTCCAAAGGGAATGGGTATGGATTACCTGAAAATGTCGCTAAAATAAAAGAGGAGAACAAAGGAGATTTTACTTCTTATGTAAATATGGCTGTTGCCAAAAGTATTTTTGCAACTAAAAAAAGTGTTTTGGCATTTATGAAAGATCCAAAACCGGAAAGTATTACTAGCGATCCTTTGTATGTTGTTTCAAGTGAACTGCTGACAAAAATGAGAGCTAGAACTCCAGAACAAACTAAGGCAGATGATGATTATGCGATAGCATTTAGAAATCTTGTTGCAGGATTACGTGAATCTAAAATGAATTCTATTCAATATCCTGATGCTAACTCTACCCTGCGATTGACGTATGGAAAAGTACGTGCTTTGCCAGCCGATAAACGAAATGATGCCGCTGTAAATAATTATACTACAATGACAGGTATGGTCAAAAAGTATAAAGCAGGAGATGCTGAATTTGATCTACCAGCTCGAATCTTGGAGCTGAGTAAAGCAAAAGATTTTGGAGAGTATGCTGATAAAGATGGCTACATGCCCATAAATTTCTTGACTGATAATGATATTACAGGAGGAAACTCAGGTTCGCCAGTACTTAATGGTAAAGGAGAACTTACTGGAATAGCATTTGACGGAAACATTGAAGCTATGGCTGGAGATGTAATTTTTGATAAAAAATTACAAAGAACTATTAACGTAGACATTCGATACGTACTGTGGATCATCGATAAATATGCTGGTGCTAAACACATTATTGACGAAATGACAATTGTGAGATAAACTGCCGTCATAACATCTAAAAGCCTCTTACCTTGAAATTAAAGCAAGATAAGAGGCTTTTTTTAGTTAAACCTTTTAAAACGAAGTTAGATTTCAATAGTAAATTTCGTTATTTTTGAGGAATGAAAAATATATTTTATTTACTAATTTTTTTGCCAATGGTGATCTGGTCGCAATCTAATTTTGAAAAAGCAGAAAATTTATTCAAGACAGAAAAATTGGATCAAGCACAAGCTGCTTTTGAAGCAATTTTAAAAGCTAATCCTTCGGATATAAAAACAATAGAATATCTCGGTGATATTGCAGGACAAAAAAAATCGTGGGATCAAGCAATAGAATATTATAAAAAACTTAAGGAAAGTAAACCTAATGAAGCTAATTATTATTATAAATATGGAGGTGTATTAGGAATGAAAGCCAAAGAAGCTAATAAGTTTAAAGCTCTAGGAATGATAGATGAAGTAAAAACTTCCTTTTTAAAAGCTGTAACTCTTAATCCAAAACATATAGAGGCGCGATGGGCATTGATAGAATTGTATATTCAGCTTCCTGGAATAGTAGGAGGTAGCGAATCTAAAGCCATAAAATATTCAAATGAGCTTGCACAATTGTCAGCTGTAGACGGTTTTTTATCAAGAGGACACATTGAAGAATATTTCAAGAGATATGAATCTGCTGAAAAGCAATATTTAAAAGCATTCGAGATTACAAAATCAAAAGTGGCATATCAGAAATTATACAACTTGTATGTGTATAAAATGAAAAATCTGGAAAAAGCAAAGCAATTAAAATCTTTATAAATTTTCAGTATGATCTTTTAGTCACTATAAAACATTAAATCAATACAATCATAAAGTAAAGTATGAATTCTAATATTAATAAGAATGTAGTTAAATCTTCTTCGGAGGTTATGGAGCTTAGGCTTCATTTTATAGCAATAGGCGGGAGCGCTATGCACAATCTCGCTTTAGCATTACACAATAAAGGTTATCAAGTTACCGGCAGTGACGATGCTATTTTTGAACCATCAAAATCAAGATTAAGTAAAAAAGGAATTTTACCAGAAGTATTGGGTTGGTTTCCTGAAAAAATAACTAACGACCTAGAAGCAGTTATAATAGGAATGCATGCTAAGGCTGATAATCCAGAATTATTAAAAGCACAGGAATTAGGACTAAAAATTTATTCTTATCCTGAATATTTATATGAACAGTCTAAAAATAAGACACGTGTTGTAATAGGAGGTTCTCACGGTAAAACTACTATTACATCAATGATTTTGCATGTGATGCACTATCATGATATTGCTGTAGATTATATGGTAGGTGCTCAACTCGAAGGATTTGAAACGATGGTTCACCTCACTGAAGAAAATGATTTCATCGTTTTAGAAGGAGATGAATATTTGTCTTCGCCTATCGATAGAAGACCAAAATTTCATTTATACCAACCTAATATTGCCTTGCTTTCTGGTATTGCTTGGGATCATATCAATGTATTTCCAACGTATGAAAATTATGTAGAGCAGTTTGAAATTTTCATTGGCAAAATCACAAATGGTGGAATTTTAGTTTACAATGAAGAGGATCCAGAGGTAAAGCGTGTTGCTGAAGCCGCAACAAATCCTATTCGAAAGATAGCGTATCAGACTCCGCAATATTCAGTGCAGGATGGAATTACATTACTTGCAACTCCGGAGGGCGATATGCCAATTGAAGTTTTTGGTGCACATAACTTAAATAATTTGGCTGGGGCCAAATGGATTTGTCAAAATATGGGTGTTGACGAAGCCGATTTTTATGAAGCAATTGCCAGTTTTAAAGGAGCATCAAAACGTTTAGAAAAAATAGCTGAAAGCAATAATAAAGTCGCTTATAAAGATTTTGCCCACTCGCCAAGTAAAGTAGCGGCGACGACGAAAGCGGTAAAAGAACAATATCCAAACCGCACTTTAATTGCCTGTTTAGAACTTCATACTTATAGTAGTCTTAATGCTGAATTTTTAAAAGAATATGAAGGTGCATTGCAATATGCAGATAAAGCAGTTGTGTTTTATTCGCCAGATGCCGTTAAAATAAAACAACTCGATGAGGTAAGCTATGACCAAATTGCTACTGCTTTTAATCGCAAAGACTTAATAATTTATACGAATCCAAAAGAATTTAAAGATTTTTTATTTGAACAAAATTTTGAGAATTCGGCTTTGTTGTTAATGAGTTCCGGTAATTATGGAGGTTTAAATTTTGATGAGGTAAAAGATTTAATTGTGAGTTAAAATTATGGTTATGAATTAATAAAAAATCGATGTTATGGCTGAAAATTCCTTTTTCCCTATTACCAATTGGTCTGAAGATGACAAACCACGAGAAAAACTAATGCTAAAAGGCAAAAGCGTTTTGAGTGATGCAGAACTGATTGCTATTTTAATAGGATCTGGAAGTAGAAATGAATCAGCCGTAGATTTGAGTAAACGAATTTTGGCCAGTGTAGATCACAATTTGAATGCATTAGGTAAAGTTTCGTTGTCGCAACTTATGCAGTTTAAAGGAATAGGGGAGGCCAAAGCAATTTCGATTATAGCAGCATTGGAGTTAGGAAGACGCCGAAGAACGGAAGATGTTGTCGAGTTAAAAAAAGTGACGTCGAGCAAAATTATTTTTGAGGTCATGCAACCCATTATTGGCGAGTTGCCGCATGAGGAGTTTTGGATTATCTATTTGAATAATTCAAATAAAGTAATTTCAAAGTCGCAGCTTAGTAAGGGTGGAATTACTGGAACTTTAGTAGATGTTAGACTTGTTTTTAAAACAGCACTTGAAGTAGGAGCTACAGGATTAATTTTATGTCACAATCATCCCTCGGGAACTTTAGTTCCAAGCGACGCCGACAAGCAGATTACTAGAAAATTAAAATTAGCAGGAGATAGTTTAGAAATAAAAGTGCTAGATCATCTTATAATTACTGAAACAAGTTATTATAGTTTTGTAGATGAAGGAATATTTTAAAATATAAAAATGAAACACACACATATAAAAGACGTTTTTTTTGATTTAGATCATACCTTGTGGGATTTTGACAAAAATTCAGGGTTAACATTTGAGCGCATTTTTAATGATAAATATCCTGAAATTCAAATTGTGGATTTTATAGAAAAATATGTTCCAATCAATCAAGCATGCTGGAAGCAGTTTCAATACGATCAAATAACTCATGAGGAATTGCGATATAATAGATTGAAACACTCTTTTGATGCAATTAGTTATGCTATTTCAGATGAGGAAATCGAGAAAATAGCAGTTGAATACATAACATTTCTGCCGCAAAATAATCACCTTTTTGACGGCACAATTGAATTATTAGAATATTTGAAACCTAATTATAATTTGCATATTATCACTAACGGATTTGCAGAAGTGCAGTTTAAAAAAATTAATAGTTCGAAAATAGGTTCCTATTTTCAAACTATTACCAATAGTGAAATGGCGGGTGTCAAAAAACCAAATCCGATCATATTTGATTTTGCTATAAATTTAGCTAAAGCCAAAAAAGCAAACAGTATAATGATTGGCGATAGCTTAGATGCTGATGTGCAAGGAGCACTTGATGCAGGATTAGAAGCTGTTTTTTTTAATGAAAGTAATATTGATGTTGAGCCTCATATTAAACAAATAAATTATTTATTAGAACTCAAAAAATACCTATAAATTATGAAAAAAATATTCTTATTGTTACTTGTGTTTTTAGTTGGTCATATTTATGCTCAATCAGTCAACGATTATAGTGCTGTAATTGTCCCAACAAAATATGAATTTTTAAAGTTAGAAAATCAGTATCGCTTAAATACATTAACAAAATTTGCTCTTGACAAAGCAGGATTTGTTGCTTTCTATACTAATGAGACTATTCCAGCTCAATATAATGATCGCTGTAGTTTGCTACGCGCTGATGTAATCAAGGAAAGTGGTTTTCTAGTTACTAAACTATATGTAGTTTTAAAAGACTGTAATGAAAAGGTTATATTTACATCTGCTGTTGGTAGAAGTAAGGCTAAAGATTTTGGTGTTGCGTATAGTGAAGCCTTAAATGATGCATTTCAATCTATTTATGATTTGGAATATAAATATAGTGGCGCTAGTTCAGTTGCAAAAGTGAGAGAGAAGCCTCAAGTAATGTCTGATACAGTAGTAGCAACTTCATTTCCAACAACAACGTCCGACATAAATGCAGCTGATTTACTTTACGCACAAGCCACTCCAACAGGATACCAATTGATCGACGCTACTCCAAAAGTAGTTATGAAATTAATGAAAACATCACAGCCTAATTCATTTATAGCGATTAAAGATACGCTTCAAGGCTCACTTATATTTAAAGAAAATCAGTGGTTTTTTGAGTATTATAATAATGATCAGCTAATTTCTGAGAAAGTGAATGTTAAGTTTTAGTACTTAAATTATTTTCCAAAAGCCAAAAGCCAATGGCAAAAATTTAATATCCATATTTATCTTTCCAGCGGTTTTTAAGAAATTCCCGGATGCTATTTTCTCTTGAATTATTTCCGGGAATATATATTGGTTTTTTAGATAGTCCATCAGGCAAAAATTCTTGCTCAGCAAAGTTGTTGCTATAATCATGAGAATATTTATATTCTTCACCATAACCCAACTCTTTCATTAATTTAGTGGGAGCATTACGCAAGTGAATAGGTACTGGTAAATCGCCTGTTTGTTTCACTAATTGTTGCGCTGTCCCTATTGCTAAATAAGAAGCATTACTTTTAGGTGAAGTGGCAAGGTAAACTGCACATTGACTCAAAATAATCCTACTCTCTGGATAACCTATTGTTGCTACAGCTTGAAAAGTATTGTTAGCCATAATAAATGCAGTAGGATTTGCATTACCAATATCCTCGCTACTAAGGATTAACATTCTTCGTGCAATAAATTTCACATCTTCACCGCCCTCAATCATTCTAGCCAGCCAGTAAACGGCGCCATTAGGATCACTTCCCCGAATAGATTTAATAAATGCAGATACTATATCATAATGTTGTTCGCCTGATTTATCATAAAGCACAGTATTTTGCTGTACTAATTCAAAAACGCGTTTATTAGTAATGATAATTTCATCATCATCCGAAGCGTTTATCACTAGTTCAAAAATATTTAATAGCTTGCGTCCGTCACCACCTGAAAGACGCAGTAGCGCCTCTGTTTCATTTAGTTTTATATTTTTAGTAACTAAGTAAGCATCAGTTTTCATTGCTCGCTCTAATAAAGACTCCAAATCATTTTTAGTAAAAGCATTCAATACATAAACCTGACAGCGGGAAAGTAAAGCGGGAATAACTTCAAAACTAGGGTTTTCAGTGGTAGCACCTATCAGCGTTATCCATCCTTTTTCGACGGCAGCTAATAAGGAATCCTGCTGTGACTTAGAAAAACGATGAATTTCATCAATAAACAAGATAGGATTTTTAGCTGTAAATAGACCGCCGCTTTGTTTTGCTTTTTCAATAACTTCTCTAATATCTTTCACACCAGAGTTAATAGCGCTTAAAATATAAAAGGGACGTTTAGATTCTTGTGCTATAATTTGTGCTAAGGTAGTTTTTCCAGTTCCAGGTGGTCCCCAAAAAATTAATGATGGAATAATTCCTTTCGCTATTTGTTGTGTCAAAGAGCCATTTGGACCAACCAAATGCGATTGACTTATGTAATCTTCTAACTTTTGTGGTCGTATACGTTCCGCAAGTGGTGCTTCCATGTTCTTTTAAAATCTGAAATCAAAAATCGTTAATCAAAAAGTAAGATTCTATAGTAAAAGGGCAAAATTACTGTTTTTTCAGGAGCTATTCCAGCTATCCGTTGCAATCTTGCATGCCGAACACCGGCAAGCAAGGATTTTCACTTTTATCTGGGCTATTGAACTATTTTTTAAAAGAAAAATTGAATAGGGTAGAATGAATTTTCTTTATTGCTTTTCGCTTTGAGACAATTCTAAGATATTTATAACAATCTTTGTCAAAGTTTGGAACTTTGACAAAGACGCTAACTATAATGAATTCCTTTTTAATGTGCTCTTTTATTTGAAGAAATTTAATTCTACGTACAAAGATGACAAAATAGCAATAATTTAGTTTTGGTTACATTTTTGAAATAGGAGAGTTTTGATTTACGATATTTACGCAATGGACAAAGATTTTAAATTTACTAACGCTGTAGTTATTTTACCACTTTCTTTTTTAGTATTATTGTGGTTTGTCTTTTGGTTAGAGGTACGCTTTGATTTTGATTTTATTCAAAACGGAATCTATCCTCGAACTTTTGCAGGATTGCAGGGCATAATTTTTAGTCCATTTATCCATGCTGATTTAGATCATCTCTACAATAATTCGGTTCCTATAATAGTGCTTTTAGCTGCTCTTCAGTTTTTTTATCCAAAGAAAGCCTTGCAGGTAATCCTATACGGAATTTTGGTTTCAGGTGCGATAACGTGGATTATAGGAAGAGAAAATTATCACATAGGAGCAAGTGGCTTAATTTATGTGCTGTTTAGTTTTATTTTTTTTAAAGGAATTCAAACTAAACATATTCGGCTTGTTGCCTTGTCTCTTGCCGTGATCATCGTATACGGTGGTTTAATTTGGTATATTTTTCCAACGCCTGATATTCGGGGCGAAAAATCTATTTCTTGGGAAGGTCATTTAGGAGGATTACTAGCAGGTTTCATTTTATCATTAGTATACCAAACTCCAGAATTTAAAAGAGTGCCTAAATACGAGTGGGAAAAACCAGATTACAATCCCGCCGATGATAAATTCATGCAACGTTTTGATGAAAACGGCAATTTTGTGAATTTACCTATAATTGAGGAGGAACCAATTTATTCTTATTATTCTTCTAATGTTTTAGTTGCTTATAAAATCACTCCTAACGAAAAAAGCGAATCAAAACCGCAGTCTTGATTCGCTTTAAATCTATTTATTTTTAATCCTTTCCCTTTAAAAAGGGTAGTATTAGATTATTGTCTTTGTCTTACCGCTTCATATAAAAAAGCGCCGCATGCAACAGAAACATTTAGTGATCCTATGGTTCCAAACATAGGTAGTTTAGCTTTTTCATCTACAATCTTTAAAACTGATGGGTTCACACCGCGGTCTTCTGAACCCATAATAATTGCTACAGGTTCATTTAGTGAAATATCGTAAATGTTTTTATCTGTTTTTTCAGTTGCTGCTACGGTTTTGATTCCGCTAGCTTGTAAAAGAAAAATAGCATCCTTAATGTGTTCCACCTTACAAATAGGAATATTAAATACTGCTCCAGCTGATGTTTTGACAGTATCTCCATTTACTGGTGCCGAACCCGCTTTTTGTACAATAATACCATTTACCCCAGTGCATTCAGCTGTTCTAATAATGGCGCCAAAATTACGAGCATCAGATATTTGATCTAAAATTAAAAATAATGGCTTCTTACCGTTTTCTATAACAGATTCTATTAAAGTTTCTAAATCAAAAAAGGATATAGGTGAAATGGTTGCAACTGCACCTTGATGGTTATTAGGCGTTAAGCGGTTTAGTTTTTCAACTGGAACATAGGAAAAATTGATATTCCCTCGTTTCATCACCTTCATTAAATCTTTCATTAGTTCGCTACTCGCTTCCTTTTGAATATAGACTTTATCTACTGTTGCGCCAGCTTGAATGGCTTCAATTATTGCTCTAATCCCAAAAATTTGATGTTCTTTTTCCATAGTGCAAATATATAAAAAAAACCATCAGCGAAAGCTGATGGTTTTAGTATTTACATTTTGTGAGAAATTAAAATTTATCCCAGAAAATACGCTTGATAACAGTGTTACCACCTAATTTAGATACTGCCGCATTCAAATTAGTTTCGTTTATTGTTTCTTCAGCTCCCGGATAAGTATATCTCTTAGGAACTTCTGTGATATTACCATAAGTAACAGGCGGTACATTCAATACAGGAAAATCTAAACGTCTATAGGAAGTCCAAGCTTCGAAACCTCTATTGTATAGAGCAATCCATGATTGTTCGCCTAATTTTCTTTGCCATGTACCTGTTGAAGTTGTATAATTTACATCTGTTCTTGCTAAATAAGTTGCAATGTCTGTACTTTCAACACCCCAGTCTTGCAATGAAGCTGTAACGGCTGCATTATAATGACTTTGAGCAGTACCACCCACAGCGATACCTCTTTCAACCGCTTCTGCTAATAAAAATTCTACTTCAGAATAAGTCAATAAAACTCCTGGATATGTAGGCTCTTTAATTGTAGGTGTCAAATGAGAAAAGTTATTATAAGTATTTAATTCACCGTATTTTCCACCTTTATAAATTCCAGAACCAGCAGGGAATTCAGTAAAATATTTAGATCTTCTGGGATCACTAAGCGCATTTAGCTTATTAACAAATGTATCAGCAGGTAAAAAATCATCTCTATTACTCGCTACTAAATCTACATATAAAGGATTAGTATTAGGTTGTACCGCTGCATATTTTAAATAAGCACTATCAGCACTACTCATAATAACACCATCAGCTACAGCTGACAATGCTTGAGCAGTAGCATAAATATGATCAACATCATCTATATTAATTGCCAATCTAAGACGAAGTGTATTGGCAAACTTTTTCCATTTTGATGCATTTCCTCCATAAACTAAATCAGCTCCACCAAAACTTCCAGCACTCACATCTAAAGCAGTTGAGGCATTTTTAAGTTTTAAGATAAGATCTTTGTAGATTGTTTGAGCATCGTCATATTTTGGCTGTGGAAATTTAATAATGTCTAAAGCTTCAGTATAAGGAACATCTCCAAATGTATCGACTAAAATACTATATGAATAAGCCGTCAAGATGTCAATGATAGCGATTTTATTATCGATAATTTTAGCTTGAGCAGGTGTTCCTGTAAAGGTTGCTTTTTGCGCAATTAAAATATCTTTTGCTTCTTTATAATCTCTTAGAACGTCTCTATAATATACTGTCCAGTGACGATCTGGAATAGTTCTACCAGTAAGATCGTATTGACTCTCTTGCGGATATTGTACCTCAGTCCATTGTTGAGCAAATAATCTAAATACATTAAAATTGACATTAGTGCTTGTCACTTGATCCATCATGGCATGCTCTGCACTTGTGAACAAGAAATTTGCTTCTGTGGTCGTAGGACGTTTTGTATCTGTGTTTAGTCCTGTAATATCATCACTACATGATGTTACAAATAAACTAAAAATAGGTATAAGTATTAAAAATTTATTTTTCATAATTTAAAATTTTATTGTTAGATTACAACCAATATTTCTGGTAGTTGGCAAAGAACCAATAGAAAGTCCTAGCGATCCTGCGTTAGATCCTAAACCACTCTCTGGATCTGCATCTGGTAGATTTTTTTGGATAATCCATAAATTTGATCCTATCAACGATATTTTAGCATCATTCAATTTCAACTTTGAAACAAATGTGCTTGGAAAGTTATAGGTAATATTTACTTCTCTTAATTTAATAAATCCAGCATCATATACATAAGCTTCTCTTGGTGCTGTCCCTCCAGTATAAGCTTGTGTAATTGCTCCTCCAGAAGCATATTCAACTCTTTTAGTATTCACAGTACCATCTGCATAAACACCTGGCAATATAACGCCACCACCATCTGCAATGCTACTTCTTTTAGGATTTCCTAAATCGTTGTTTCCAACAGTTTGTACGCCTAATCCTCCACCTACACCATACCACTGGTCAGTAGAAAATACATCTCCGCCGTGTTTGATATCAACTAGGAAACTAAGAGATAATGTTTTGTAAGAAAATTTGTTACGTATCCCCCCAACCCAGTCAGGATTTACATTACCAATAATATTATTAGTTGAGTTATTAAGCACATATCTACCAGTTGTTGCACTAATAATTCTTTGTCCATTTGCAGTATATGTATAATCAGTTCCTTTTAAAACTCCAAAAGGTTGACCAACGACCGCATTAAGAGTAACTCCTCCAGGAAATGAACTTACTTGTAAATTACTTACACCTTCAGCTAATTGAGTAACTAAGTTCTCATTCTTAGACCAGTTTAGATTAATGTCCCAAGCAAAATCATTAGTTTTAATTGGAGTTCCATTCAACTGAAGTTCAATACCTTTATTTTCAATCTTAGCTGCATTCAAAAATCTTGTAGAATTTCCTGTAGCTGTAGAATATGGTACACTTACCGCTTCTCCATCATTTATGTTTTTGTATAAACTTAAATCAACTCCAAGTCTCCTTTTGAACATTTGCATTTCAAGACCTACCTCATAAGTTTGAGTTTTAATAGGTTGTAAATTTGGATTGTTTTTAGTGCTATTTACAGAGTATTGCTGCTCTCCATTAAAAGCATCTGATTTAGAATACGTATCAACAAGAGCCAGTCCAGGTGTTCCCAATGGACTTTCAGAGTAACCTCCTCTTATTTTTCCAAATGATAACCAATCCATTTTTATGCTATTAGAAAAAACCCAGCTACTAGAAACAGAATTACTAAATAAATAGTTGTCCCCAACAGGTAAATTAGAAAAAGCATCTCTTCTAGAAGTAACATCTAAAAATAAGAAATCTCTAAAACCAAGTGAAGCTGATCCAAAATAACTATTAACACCACTCTTATTAGCTCTTTCGAAAGGGAATGGGCTCGTTGATAATGAGTTGTCAAGTGCATATAATTCTGGAACAATAAGTCCACCTTGCGTAGAAGCTATAATAGAATTAAATACATTTCTTCTAGCTGTTCCTCCTGCAACTGCAGAAAGATTAAAATCTTCACCTAAATCTTTTTTGAAAGTCAATAACAAGTCATAATTCTGTTCAGAAAAATTACCGTTATAACGTTGGTATCCTGAAGTTTCATCTAAGTTGTTAATACCAAATGATTTTGGCACAGAACCAACCGCCACTCTTTCCTCACGAATTTCAGAATAGCTATCTGTTGATATTTTACCAGTTACAGATAACCAATCATTGATCTTGTATGTTAAGTTTGCATAACCTACAAAACGATCTCTTGAGTCATTCTGATAGTTTTTATAACGTTCAAAATAAGGATTGTTCCAATACGCAGTTGTTCCATTCGTAGCTGATTTTCTATTCCAAGAAATATTTTGACCTCCTGAATTATTGTAAGCCTGCTCAAGTTGCTTAATGTCTACGTTATTTTGCCACCACTGACGAAAACCAGATACAAAGTTGTCTGCATAACCAGTCATATTTCTTCCTGTTGCAGCTTGATTAGAGAAATTAGCAAATGAAGTAAGTGATAACTTATCTGTAAATTCATGATTTAATTTTAAACTAAAATTATTTTTATTTAAATCACTATTAGGAAGAATTCCAGTTTGTTTAGTATTACTGAAATTAAATACTATGTTGCTTTTTTCGTTAGCATCTTCAAATGATACGCTATTTACAAGTGATAAAGAGTTTTTGAAAAAAGATGTTGGGTCATTCTTACCCGCTAACCACGGAGTAGCTTTTCCAAAATTTTCATTACCAGGATATGCAGAATACGCGTCCCACTGAAATAAGTTTAAGGATGCATCAAAGGGATCACCTACAGATGCGTCATCACCAAAGTATACATTTTTATTGCTATCATAGGATTCGCCATAACCTGCACCATATTCTTTCTGATATTTCACAAATGTGCTTTTGTCAATAGATCCAGATACTACTTCTGAAGAGATCGTTATACCCAATCCTTTTTTAGCTCTACCTTTTTTAGTAGTGATCATCAATACACCATTTCCAGCAAGATATCCGTACAAAGCTGATGCTGCTGCACCTTTTAAAACATTTATACTTTCAATATCGTCTGGATTAATATCCATACCATTATTTCCGTAATCAAATCCTTTTGCTCCTCTGGACTGTCCAGTTGTACCATCTATAGAATTGTTGGCATTATTGATAGGCATACCATCAACAACAATAAGCATCTCATTACTTTGTCCAATAGATTTGATACCACGTGATATTGCGCTAGTTGAACCACCAAAATTTGTATTTCGAGTAATGTTTACCCCAGCAACTTTTCCAGAAAGCTCATTTAAAAAGTTACCACTAGAAGTTCCAGATTTCAATTCCTCTGCTTTAACTTCTTGAGTTGCATACCCTAAAGATTTTTTTTCACGTTTAATTCCTAAAGCCGTAACTACTACTCCTTCAAGTTCTACTGAATCATCTTTTAATCTTACAGTAAGATTTGTAGCATTAGCTGTAACTTCTTGAGATTTCATCCCAATATAACTAAATGCCAAAACCTGTTTTGGCGTTGCTCTGATAGAAAATTTTCCATCGAAATCAGTTTGTGTTGAAGTTTGTGTTCCTTTCACTAATACGTTCACACCCGGTATAGGTAATCCTGCATTATCAGAAACAGTCCCTGTGACAACCCTTTCCTGCGCAAAGGTGATTTGCGCTACTAACACTAATAATAGTGTTAAGAATCCATTGAACTTTACTCTCATTTTTAATTTTTTTGAATTAGTTTTACAAACTTCACAATAAATTGTTAACGATCCTAATTTGTGTGCAGTTTTTTAAAGTATAAGTTTAAAATTTACTATTGATTAATCAGTAATCCTATCTATTTACGATGTTAAAAACAAAAATAATGTAAATTAAAGGCTGATTTTAAAGATTCAATAACTTTATTACTTTAACTAAATTAACTTAAAAATTTAAGAATTAATTTGTTATAATCTTAGCGATTTAAGAAATGTAATTCGAAAAAAAAATTAATTTTAAAAGAGTCAGTTTTAATGAGTAAAAATTATTTGAAACTTAGTTTCTTAAATAATAGCTTTTGATTGTAATTGGCTAAACTTTAAATGATAAAGATATATTGCTAATTTTTTATTTAAATGAATTGCATCTGAAATTAAATTGAAATAAGCTTACTTATAAAAAGCACATTTAATTTTCAATTTAAAAACGTTACTTAAAATATGATTTAAATAAATGTTGCTCAATCAAACCCAAAAGTGGTTTTTATAGACAATGTTAATTAACGAAAAACTTTACCATATAATAAAACGTAGTGTAGCTTTTTATTCTGCAGTTTACTGAAAAAGTATTCGTGACTAATGCATTTTATTTACGTTTTTTTTAAAACAGTAAATGCGAATAAATAATTATGTCATTTTGTATAGTTGAATCTTGGGACTAGCTCAAGCCCAGCTTATGTCGAAGTAGCTATTCTCATAGCCTTCCACTGCATTCAGGATTACAAAAAATTAAGATTTAAAATCATTGTTGCAAATGACAAAGTGCTGATTTTGTGTGTAAATTTGCAACGTTAAATTGTTTCGATTATTTAATCTGAATACCTTTTGAATCAATTTTTAATGACCACTTATAATATGAAAGACTTAAATTATTTAAAATTTTTTATGTAACAAAAAAACCATCAGCGAAAGCTGATGGTTTTTAAAATATTATAAGAGACCTAATAATTTATTCTATTCTACGTAAAACTTCGTAAAATTCTCTAGGCCCATCAGGTGATAAATAACCAACGGAAACATTTATTACATCTTTTCTATCATTTGTTCTTGTGACAAAATTAGAAGTTCCACACTTAGCATTAGTCATATTTCCTGCGTTAGACTCACATGTAATGATAGGCTGATTATTTAATTTGATATTAGCTCCAGAAGGATCTTGTAAAGAAACAGTTATTTTGTTAGCGTCATCAACAGAGAAGTACCATGGCTGTCCCGCAAAACTACCCACGTACTCAGTATGTTTGTATAATGTTTCTGAAATTGCTTCAATAACTCTTTTACCACCACCAGTAGCTGCAAAGGATGCTTGTGGTACACCAATTCTCCAGTAGCTACCTGTAATTATCTCATAAGTTCCTGCTAGACTGTTTGCTCCTAATGCCTTTACGGTAATCGTAATTGTATTCAACTCAGCTACAGATTCAGAAGATTCTTTAATCTCTAAAACTATATCTTTAAATACAAATGGAACCAAACCGCCAGTTAAAATCGATAAAGAACCTTTTGCTGTTTTTGTACCAGCAGGAATAGTAAATGATTTTACAGGTAGTGAAAACTCAACCCCTTCTTTAGCTACAGATTTAGGGCTCGTTGCAATAACCACCGTAACGTCTTTATCTAAGGGTAAACCTTTGCCACCATTATATGTTAAATCAAATTCATATTTTACTGGTGTGTTAGCAACGTCCTTAACAATATTTACCACATTTACTGGTTTAGCAAATGAGGTTAATACTGGGCCATTACCGAAATCTGTTTTATCTTGATCTAATATGGCATCACATGAGCTAAAAGCTAACACGAGCATTACTAGTCCTGCGACTCTTGATTTATTTAATATATTTCTCATGTTTTTAATTTTTATTTCCAAAATGGATTAGCAGTAAAGGGCGTTGTTGCTGTTTGAGCTGGAACATTCAGTGCATTTCGAGCGATTTCTGAACCAGGGTAAAGCAAGCGTACGGGACGAGTTCCACCACCTTCAACAGGTTGTGGTAAATTAGCTGGAAATCCAGTTCTAGTTTTTTCAATCCATAATTCAATTGAAGATGTACCATTTAATGCAACCCATTTTTGAGTGATTATCGCTTGAATTTTATTAGCTGATGATCCCCAGTTTACATTGGCAATGTCTTGAGAATAGTAAGTAGCAGCAGCAACTGCAGGGTTAGCAACACCTAATCTAGTAAATGAGGCTACAATTGCTTCTTCATATTTAGCTTTCGCAGCTGCTTCTCCACCTGCAATATATCCTCTTTGTATTGCTTCTGCCTGTAATAATAATGCTTCTGGCATTGACATTACAACTTGGTTTGCGTCAACAGTTGTAATTAGTCCGGGACCTACCTTAGATAAATTCTTAGAAGTAAATCCAGTACCCGGAAGCGTGGTAATTTGAGGAGCTCCTTTGAAAGCACCGCCAGTTTCAGCTGGGGCATACAATCTGTTTAAACGTGGATCATTAGTAGTTGTTAAGTAATTTAATACATAATCAGTCGCTACAGTAAAATCTCCTCTATCAGTTTGTGTATTTGTAGTAACATTTCTAAAATAGCCATAAAACGGGTTTTGCTTACTTGCATTATCGCTATAGCCTGGATTTGTACTTATGTCAGCTTGAATATAACCAGCGCCGTTAGCATTTATAGAAGCAATTTGCGCTTTGATATATGTATCTTGGTTAGTATTGCTTAGACGAACTAACATTCTTAACTTGATTGTATTAGCAAACCGAGCCCATCTCTTCATGTCTCCTCCATTCATAATGTCTTTACTACCAGGATTTTCAGCATTTGTTGGTAAACTTAATGCAGTTGATGCAGCAGTTGTCAATTCAGCAATAACAGCTTTATAAATAGTTTGCGCATCATCATACTTAGGAGTGATATTAGCACTTCTTAAGTTTGCCTCTGTGTAAGGAACATCTCCGTATAGATCTACCAAATACTGATACTGAAATCCTTTAAGTGTTACAGCGATTGCTTTATATGCGTCATAATTGACTGCACCTGATGCATCATTATAGTTTTGAACATACGTCAAATCTCTAAAAATAGTTGCATAAGAGGATTCAAAAATATTTCCATAAAAATTTGAATTTATAGTGTACCTATAAAATTCTTGATTAGCTGACCAGTTTGAAGGTGTTGCCCAATTGTATGCAAGGTATTGACCAAGGTAAGTCATTTGCTGTGCATTTAAAGCAGTGAGATTACGCTGTGCTGCTGGCAATGTCAAGCCTGGTGTAGATTCAGCAGGATTATTTGGATTTGTATTGACATCTAAATAATCACTACAACTTATTGTAGTCATAGTAGCGATTAATAGCACTACACATGATTTTACGATTTTTATTGTGTTCATATTTTTTATATTAAAATGTTATATTGAAGTTTAGACCAAACTGTCTTGTAGGTGGTGTTTGTGCTTGAGAACCTACACCTACACCGTTACCAGCATCTATATTAAATTCAGGATCTGTAGTGACATTGTCTTTTGGTCTTAAAGTCACAAGATTTCTACCAAATACACCTATATTCATAGACTGAATCCCTATTTTCGATGTAAAGTCACTTGAAAAGTCGTATGACAACGATACTTCTCTTAATTTTAATGTAGTCGCATCAGAAATATAATTTTCAGTAACATCGCTATAATCATCCCAAAAAGCATTTCCTCCACTTGCTGTCAAACGATTTGTATTTGCAATAAATCCTCCAGCACCATCAGAGTAAGACGAATTTGGGAATACAAATGGTTGTCTTCCTGCTGTAACACTATGTTGAGTTAAACCTGTAAATTCTAACAACTGATTTAAATTGTTATAAAATATATGTCCCGTTCTGTAATCAGCAACAGCATATAATGTAAATCCTTTATAAGTAAAGCTGTTATTTAAACCAACAATGTATTTAGGTGTAGTTTGCCCTTGCACTTGGTTTTGAGAGTCTTTTAATGGATTTCCATTATCACCAACTATAATTCGACCTTGTGGATCCCTAGAGTACGCTGGTGTTTTTAATAAAGGATATGATTCTCCTACTCTTGCTACAACAGCTGCTTCACCTAAACCACCTATTGGCACTTCCTCAAGTCCGTCGATCAAAGAAATAACTTCAGAATCAAAACCTGAATAATTCATTCCCAACTTCCAAGAGAAGTCTTCTGTTTTAACAAAAGTTCCCTTTAAATCAAGTTCAATACCAACGTTTTGAATCTCTCCTATATTAGTCAATATACTAGTAGCTCCAGATGTTGTTGACACGTTTATTGGTACAATTTGGTCAGTAGTATTTGTTTGATAGATTGTGCCATTAAATTGTAATCTATTATTAAACATTCCTAATTCAATACCTACTTCTTTTGATAAAGTAAATTCAGGATTTAAATTGATATCTGGATCTCTTGAACCTTGTGATAATGCAACTGTAGATCCATAAGGAAATCCAGCTGGCGCTGCAAATATGCCTTGTATATCATAAGCACCAGCGTCATTACCTGATTTAGTTACGTTGACCGTTGCTTTTAAAACGCTGATACCATTATCAGATTTTATATTTGGAAACGCATCTGAAACTAAAAACGATAATCCTGCACCTGGATAAAAGTAAGAGTTACTATCTTTAGGCAATGAAGACGACCAGTCGTTTCTTGCAGTTACGTTTAAGAAAATGTAATCTTTAAATCCTAAAGTAAGATCGCCATAAACACCTTGTCTTCTAAATAGTGTGGTAGATTCACCACCTCCTAATTCTCCTGTTCTTGTGGAAACATTATAAAAATCTGGAATAATTAAGTTACTTCCATTCACATCAATAGAATTAGCTGCTGTTAATCTAGTATTAGCGCCAGCAGTCATTTTAACACTAAATTTGTCATTAAAATTTTTATCAAATTTCAATAAAATATCGTTGTTAAGTCTTTGACCAGTATTGATACTTGCAGCAGTTCTTGGTCCGTAAGGATCCATATCAGAATAAGTGTTCTTTAATTGAAAGGCATATTTAAAAGCTCCGAATTGTCTTTTAAAATTTTGAGAGAAAGTCGTATAACCTGTATTTACTGATAATGTTAAATAGTCAGTAATGTCATAATCAATGTTTGACAAAATATTGAATTCATTATAATCTGTTTTTTCTCTTTGTGTGTCAATTATGAAATATGGATTTTCATAAAATCTATAAAAAGAAACTTCATTTCTAGTGTATTTTCCAGTTTGCCAGTTTTTCATTTGATCTAATGGAATATGCAATGGAGTGTTTAAAACATTCCAGTACACAGGACGACCTTGTCTTCCGCCAGAAGAACTTACTTGATTGGTATGTGCTCTAAAGAAAGAGACATTACCACCAACAGTTAATTTGTTAAATTTTCTACTTGCTTTTAATCTTCCATTAGTTCTATTGTAACTGTCATTAGGGACAATACCTGTAGTGTTAGTTTGGTCAATTGAAAACAAAAAATCGCTAGTTTCATCACCACCTTTTAATGTTACCCCGTGTCTAGTTGAAACGCCTGTATCAAAAAAGTTTCTTACATTGTTTTTAATTGGTGAAAAAGGAACCTGAAATACAGATCCATCATCTAACGTTTCACTAGCGTCTACTAAACGACCATCATAACGAGGACCCCAGTTAACATTTTCTAATGGATAAAGTGTTCCATCAGGAAACCCTCCTACACCAAATTCAGACTGAATTTCTGGTAGATAAGAAACATTCTCTATCTGAACCGAAGTATCATAGCTAATTGTTAATTTTCCACTACCTTTTTTAGTTGTTACTACTAATACACCATTTGCAGCTTCTGATCCATAAAGTGCAGATGCATTAGCTCCTTTTAAGATTGTTACGTTGTCAATATCATTTGGATTAATTCTATCGAGAACTCCTCTAGCTGATGGAAAACCATCAATTACGATAAGTGCTTGATTATTCCCTAACAATGATCTATTACCTCTTAAAACAACTCTTGTGTTTGGGTTAATACCGTTATTTACAATATTTACTTGTAAACCTGATACCTTACCTGCTAATGCTGTAGCCACGTTTACAGCTTTAGTTTTTGTCAATTCGTCACTTTTTAAATTTTCAGTACCATAAGAAAGTTCCTTTGGTCTTCTTTTAATACCTAATGCAGTAACTACTACACCTTCTAATAAAACTGAATCATCTTTCAGTTTAACATTGATATTTATGGAATTAGCAGTCACTTCTTGAGATTTCATCCCAATATAGCTAAATGCCAAAACCTGTCTAGGTGTTGCTCTGATAGAAAATTTTCCATCAAAATCAGTTTGTGTAGACGTTTGTGTTCCCTTTACTAATACATTCACACCTGGAATAGGCAATCCTGCATTATCGGAAACAGTCCCTGAAACAACCCTTTCTTGCGCAAAAGTGATTTGCGCTACTAACACTAGTAACAGTGTTAAGAATCCATTGAACTTTAGTTTCATTTTTAATTTTTTTGAATTAGTTTCACAAACTTCACAATAAATTGTTAACATTCCTAATATGTTTTAAGGTATTTTTAAGATAAATTTAAAATTTAACATTATAACTTATATGAGTTATTGTGTTAGAAAAAACGAATTCCTGTCTTTTGGCACGGCCATTTGCAAAGGCTAATTTTAATAATCCATTCTTAGTTTTTAATCCTATTCCTAGTCCTAAACCTATTAAATTATTTGATATTTCTAAGTTATCTACAGATGTTTTATTTTTTAAAATGCTATAGTCTAATATGGTATGAGCATAAAGATTTGGTGAAACTATATAACGATATTCTGTTTGAATATTTGAAAAATAATAGCCTTGCAAACTGTTTTCAGCAAATCCTCGTACACTATTTAAGCCGCCAAACCGGAATAATTCGTTTATAATATACCGCTTGCTTTGCAAATAACTATTTTGGCTATTTAGGTAAATAGAATTTCTTCTATTAAAATTGAAGGTATGTAGGGCGTTAATGTGAATGGCTAATTGACTGTCCTTTGAGTTGTTAGTGATTTCACTAATTTCTCTTTTGCCTAAAGAAATAGAAGCTGAAAATTTAGACTGTAAGGGGAAGAGAGCTTCTCTATTATTTTGTTTTACATATTCAAAGTTGGTATTTAAATTAGTGGTATTAAAGTCGCTGATCGATGCATTCAAAGATTTTTGAATATCACTTGATGCTGTAATGTGGTACCCCATGTATAAACGGGCGTTGTAATTGATATAATAGCTTAAATCAATTTTAGTGTCCGTATTTTGATAGGTCGAATCTTGTCTAAAAATGTTAAGTTGAGCCTTAATTCCAAAAGGAGTTTTAAAAAGGTAAGGAAGCTCTAAACTTGTTTTAAATGTTTTTTGCTCCTTTCCATCACTCTTCCAAAAAACGGAAAACTTCTCACCTCTTTGTAAAATATTTTCTAAACTAATATCTAAATATCCAGTAAAAATTATTTTTTTGTTTTCATCATTAGCAAATCCAAGAAAACCGTCAAATGTGTTGGAGCTTCTTTTTTCTAAGTAGACAAAAACGGAGGTCGTGTCTTTAGTAAATAAGATTTCAGGATATTTTATTTGATTAACGTAAGAAAAAGTATTAAACTCATCGTGAATTCGAGACAGTATTTTTTGATTAAAAACAGTATTTTTATACTTTTTAGAAACTTGCTTCAAATGTCCGGCCGGAAATTGAAGCTTATTCATAGTTTCTGGATAAATAAGTTTAATAGAACTAAGTATTCGCTGCTGGTTTAGTTCTACCTTTAGATCAGCTGTTAACTTGCCATCTTTTTTTTCAAGATTAATTAATTTTAATTCAGCTAGAGAGAAGCCTTTTTGCTCTAATTGCTCTATCGTTTGTTTTAAAAATGCCTCTATGTTGTGATACGGAATGTCAATTTTGCCGTCAGATATATTTGCTATAACTATATTTTTCACCGTTACATTCGATCCTATAGAGATACTTATGCATTGTGTTTTTTCACCTAGACTAAATTGAGCTTGATAAATCGAGTCCTTTATTGTTACTATATTAATTGGACTGTTTTCTAAATAACCTAACTGAGTTAGTTTACTTGACATTAATTTTATCTCTTTATCAATAGCAGTTAAATTATTATGTTTAGAACTGTACCGTATAGAATCTATTAAACTTGTTTCGAATTTTGTTTGTCCTACTATTGTTAACTCAATTTCTTGGGCAAAAGTGATTTGATTTAAGATTATAAAAAAAAGTAAAATTAATATCGCTTTCAAGGTTTAAGTAGTTTTTGAGAATTTAACGCAAATATCATTCGTTTAGCTTTCAATAAGAAATTTAAATGATTGAAAGTAGGAATAATATCTTATTCATACAGCGTTAGATCTAAGAGTAAATGTTTTCACTTAAAAAATAAATGGTCTAAATAGTCTTTCAAGTCAAGAAATATTATGAATAAAGGCATTTTAGTAAAATAAAATTTCATTATTTTTTACACTTTGGATTTGAATAAATATACTTTTAAAAGAAATAAGGTATTTCCGCAGCGGAAGTTAATTCTATGATAAAACTTTATTTTAAGCATTGAATTCTCCATTATCCCTTTGGAAAACAAATTATTAGTTGAAGGAAAAATTAATGATTTGTGGTTTGTGATGTAAAAAATATTTTCTACATTTGCAACCCCGTAAAAAGCGGGATTTTAATATAATAAGAAATTTTTAGTATTAATTATGCCAACAATTCAACAATTAGTAAGAACAGGAAGAACTCAGATGACTAAGAAGAGTAAATCGGTTGCTTTAGATTCTTGTCCTCAAAGAAGAGGGGTTTGTACGCGTGTTTACACTACAACACCTAAAAAACCAAACTCTGCAATGCGTAAAGTAGCGCGTGTACGTTTGACAAATGGTAATGAAGTAAATGCCTACATCCCTGGTGAAGGACACAATCTACAAGAGCACTCGATAGTATTAGTTAGGGGTGGAAGGGTAAAGGATTTACCAGGAGTTAGATATCACATCGTTCGTGGTGCACTTGATACGTCAGGAGTAGCTGGAAGAACGCAAAGAAGATCTAAGTACGGAGCTAAACGCCCAAAAGAAGCAAAAAAGTAATTAATTAGTCAAAAGTCAAAAGTCGAAAGTCGAAAGATCATTTATATGATGCTTTAAGACTTTTAGACGTTATGACTTTACGACTTTTTTTAAACAAAAAGACATGAGAAAAAGAGCGGCAAAGAAAAGACCACTTTTACCAGATCCAAGATTTAATGATCAACTGGTAACACGTTTTGTGAACAACTTAATGTGGGATGGAAAAAAATCGACAGCGTTTAAAGTATTTTATGATGCTATTGACATCATTGAGTCTAAAAAACAAGATGCAGAAAAGCCATCATTAGAGATATGGAAAGATGCTTTGACTAATGTTATGCCTCACGTAGAAGTACGTAGTCGTAGAGTAGGTGGAGCTACATTCCAAATTCCGATGCAAATTAGACCAGATAGAAAAATTTCGATGGCAATGAAGTGGTTGATACTTTATTCAAGAAGAAGAAATGAAAAATCTATGGCTCAAAGGTTAGCCTCTGAATGTTTAGCTGCGGCTAAAGAGGAAGGTGCTGCTGTTAAGAAAAGAATGGATACTCACAAAATGGCAGAAGCTAACAAAGCTTTCTCTCACTTTAGATTTTAATTCATAAGAAATGGCTAGAGACTTAAGATATACAAGAAATATTGGAATCGCTGCGCACATTGATGCTGGTAAAACAACCACAACTGAGCGTATTCTTTTCTATACAGGAAAAAATCACAAAATAGGGGAAACGCACGAAGGTTCTGCAACAATGGACTGGATGGCGCAAGAGCAAGAAAGAGGTATTACAATTACTTCTGCTGCTACAACTTGTGAGTGGAATTTCCCAACAAAGCAAGGTGAGAAATTACCTGAATCTTTACCGTATCACTTTAATATTATTGATACTCCTGGACACGTTGATTTTACTGTTGAAGTAAATCGTTCACTGCGTGTGCTTGATGGTTTAGTTTTCTTATTTAGTGCAGTGGATGGTGTTGAGCCACAATCTGAAACGAACTGGAGATTAGCGGATCAATACAGAGTGCCACGTATGGGATTCGTAAATAAGATGGATCGTCAAGGTTCAAACTTCTTAGGAGTGTGTCAGCAAGTTAGAGACATGTTAAAATCTAACGCAGTTGCAATTACTTTACCAATAGGGGAGGAAAATGATTTCAAAGGTGTCGTTGATTTGGTTAAGAACCAAGCTATCGTTTGGGATGATGCTGGTATGGGAGCGACTTACGAGATAGTGCCTATTCCTGCGGATATGGTTGACGAAGTAAAGGAATATCGTTCTGCATTAATTGAAGCTGTTGCTGATTATGATGAGAATCTTTTAGACAAATATATGGAAGATGAAACTTCTATAACTGAAGAAGAGATTAATAAAGCATTAAGAGCTGCTACAATTGATATGGCAATCATTCCTATGCTATGTGGATCATCGTTTAAAAACAAAGGAGTTCAGTTTTTATTAGATGCCGTTTGTAAATACCTACCATCTCCAATGGAGAAAGAAGGTATTTGGGGAATACATCCTGATGATGCTGATTTGCTAGAAGAAGATCAAGTTAAAATTTTGCGTAAGCCTTCAGTTTCTGAACCTTTTGCAGCATTAGCTTTTAAAATTGCTACTGACCCATTCGTAGGTCGATTAGCTTTCTTCCGTGCTTACTCAGGACGTTTAGATGCAGGTTCGTATATTTTAAATACACGTTCAGGAAATAAAGAAAGAATTTCTCGTATCTATCAAATGCATGCCAACAAGCAAAATCCAATCGATTTCATCGAGGCGGGTGATATTGGTGCAGCAGTTGGGTTCAAAGATATCAAGACTGGAGATACAATGTGTGATGAAAAACACCCAATTATTCTTGAGTCAATGAAATTTCCAGCTCCGGTAATCGGGGTTGCAATTGAGCCTAAAACTAAGGTTGATGTTGATAAAATGGGTATGGCTCTGGCTAAATTAGCGGAAGAAGACCCAACATTTACAGTAAGAACAGATGAGGCTTCTGGCCAAACTATTATTTCTGGAATGGGAGAACTTCACTTAGATGTGCTTATCGATCGTATGAGACGTGAGTTTAAAGTTGAAGTAAACCAAGGTGAACCTCAAGTTGAATATAAAGAAGCTTTTACAAGATCAGCTCAACATAGAGAAACATACAAGAAACAATCTGGTGGTCGTGGTAAATTCGGTGATATCGTATTTAAACTAGAGCCAGCAGATGAAGTGGATGGTAAAGCTCCTGTTGGATTGCAATTTGTAAATGCAGTAAAAGGTGGTAACGTTCCTAAAGAATATATTCCATCTGTTGAAAAAGGGTTTAGAGAAGCTATGAAAACGGGTCCTTTAGCAGGATACCAAGTAGATAGTTTGAAAGTAACTTTATTAGACGGATCTTTTCACCCTGTCGATTCAGATGCATTATCATTTGAATTAGCAGCTAGAATGGGATACAGAGAAGTAGCTAAAGCTGCTGGAGCTGTCATCCTTGAGCCAATCATGAAAATGGAAGTGATTACACCAGAAGAAAATATGGGAGATATTGTAGGTGATATCAACCGTCGTAGAGGTCAGGTGAATGATATGGGCGATAGAGCTGGTGCAAAAACAATAAAAGCAGATGTGCCGTTATCAGAAATGTTTGGTTATGTTACAACATTAAGAACACTTTCTTCTGGTAGAGCAACTTCTACAATGGAATTTTCACACTACGCTGAAACACCTGCTAATATTTCAGAAGCAGTAATTAAAAAAGCAAAAGGAAACGCTTAATCTTTAAGAAAATGAGTCAAAAAATCAGAATAAAATTAAAATCTTACGATCACATGTTGGTAGACAAGTCTGCTGAAAAGATTGTAAAAACGGTTAAGAGTACAGGCGCAGTAGTTACAGGACCAATTCCTTTACCAACTCACAAAAAACTTTTCACTGTATTGCGTTCTCCACACGTTAACAAGAAAGCGAGAGAGCAATTTGAAGTAATGTCATATAAGAGATTGATTGACATTTATTCATCATCATCTAAAACTATTGATGCACTAATGAAACTTGAATTGCCAAGTGGAGTTGAAGTTGAGATCAAAGTTTAAGTAGTTTAAGAGTAAAAAAGGACGCTGCTTTTGATTGAAAAATATTTTTTTGGTTTGTGTGTAAATAATTTATACTTTTGCACCACTTTAAAAAAATAGGATTCGGTTAATAGCTGCGTTCTATGTTTATATTTAATAATTAATAATTAATAATTATGTCTGGGTTAATTGGTAGAAAAATCGGCATGACTAGCATTTTCGACGAGAACGGGAAAAATATTCCTTGTACAGTAATCGAAGCTGGACCATGTGTTGTTACCCAAGTCAGAACCAAAGGTGTTGACGGGTACGAAGCGTTGCAACTTGGTTTCGATGACAAAAACGAGAAACATTCCACTAAAGCGGCTTTAGGTCACTTTAAAAAAGCGGGAACTGTAGCTAAGAAAAAAGTCGTTGAATTCCAAGATTTTGCAACTGAACAAAAATTAGGAGATCTTATTGATGTTTCTATTTTTGCTGAAGGAGAATTTGTAGATGTACAAGGTGTATCTAAAGGTAAAGGTTTTCAAGGGGTTGTAAAACGTCACGGTTTTGGTGGTGTTGGACAAGCAACTCACGGTCAACACAACCGTTTAAGAGCGCCAGGTTCTGTAGGAGCTTCTTCTTATCCATCTAGAGTATTCAAAGGAATGCGTATGGCTGGACGTATGGGAGGAGATAATGTAAAAGTTCAAAACCTTAGAGTTTTAAAAGTAGTGGCTGAAAAGAACCTACTGGTTATAAAAGGATGTGTTCCTGGTCATAACAACTCTTATGTAATCATTCAGAAGTAATGGAAGCAATAGTATTAGATTTCAACGGAAAAGATACTGGAAGAAAAGTTCAACTTTCTGATTCAGTATTTGGTATAGAACCAAACAATCACGCAGTATACCTTGATGTTAAGCAATATCTTGCTAATCAAAGACAAGGAACGCACAAGGCTAAAGAAAGAGCTGAAGTAGCGGGAAGTACGCGTAAGATAAAAAAACAAAAAGGAACTGGTACTGCTCGTGCGGGTAGTGCAAAGAATCCATTGTTTAAAGGTGGTGGAACAGTTTTTGGACCAAGACCAAGAAGTTATTCATTCAAATTGAATAAAAACTTGAAAAGATTGGCTAGAAAATCTGCTTTCTCAATTAAAGCTAAAGAGTCAAATATAATTGTACTAGAAGACTTTAATTTTGAAACACCAAACACTAAAAATTTCATTAATGTTTTGAAAGCTTTAGAGTTAGAAAATAAAAAATCACTATTTGTGTTGGGCGATACTAATAAAAATGTATATTTGTCCTCACGCAATTTAAAAGGGTCTAGCGTTGTAAGTAGCTTAGAATTAAGCACTTACGCTATTCTAAACGCTAATAACTTAGTACTTTTAGAGAGTTCTTTAGAGATAATTGAAGAAAATTTAAGTAAATAATAGGATATGAGCATCATAATTAAGCCTATAGTAACGGAAAAAGTAACCAAAGAAAGTGAAGTTTTAAACCGTTTCGGCTTCGTTGTTGACAAAAAAGCAAATAAAGTACAAATTAAGAAAGCTATAGAAGCTGCTTATGGAGTAACGATTTTGAGTGTTAACACGATGAACGTAAGACCGGATAGAACGACTAAATACACTAAAAGTGGTTTAATCAGTGGAAAGACAAATGCTATTAAAAAAGCAATTGTACAAGTACAAGAAGGAGAAACAATTGATTTTTACAACAATATCTAAGATAAAATGTCAGTAAGAAAATTAAAACCTATTACCCCAGGTCAGCGATTTAGAGTTGTGAATGGTTATGACGCCATTACAACTGATAAGCCGGAACGCTCTTTGATAGCGCCGATAAAAAACTCTGGTGGTAGAAATAGTCAAGGAAAGATGACCATGCGTTATACGGGTGGTGGTCACAAGCAGAGATATCGTATCATTGATTTCAAACGTACAAAAGAAGGAATTCCAGCTACAGTGAAATCAATCGAATATGATCCAAATCGCACTGCTTTTATCGCACTGTTAGCTTATGCTGATGGTGAGAAAACGTATGTTATTGCTCAAAACGGATTGAAAGTTGGACAGAAATTAGTTTCTGGTCCAGAATCTCAACCTGAAATTGGTAATACTTTACCTTTAAGTAAAGTTCCACTTGGAACTGTAATTTCTTGTATCGAATTGAGACCAGGGCAAGGAGCAGTAATTGCTCGTTCTGCTGGGACATTTGCTCAGTTAATGGCAAGAGATGGAAAATATGCAACAATCAAAATGCCTTCAGGAGAAACAAGATTAATCTTGTTAACTTGTTCGGCTACAATTGGTGCAGTATCTAATTCAGATCATCAATTAGTTGTATCAGGAAAAGCTGGTAGATCAAGATGGTTAGGAAGAAGACCTAGAACAAGACCTGTTGCAATGAACCCTGTCGATCACCCAATGGGTGGTGGTGAAGGACGTTCTTCTGGTGGACATCCACGTTCAAGAAATGGAATACCAGCAAAAGGTTATAGAACTCGTTCTAAGAAAAACCCGAGTAACAAGTATATCGTAGAACGTAGAAAGAAATAATAAGATATGGCACGTTCATTAAAAAAAGGACCTTTTGTTCATTATAAGTTAGACAAGAAAGTTCAAGAAAACATCGCAGGTGGAAATAAAGGAGTGGTTAAGACTTGGTCTAGGGCTTCAATGATTACTCCAGACTTTGTTGGACAAACTATCGCTGTTCATAACGGTCGTCAGTTTGTACCAGTTTACGTAACAGAAAACATGGTAGGTCACAAATTAGGAGAATTTTCACCAACTAGATCTTTTAGAGGTCATGCTGGAGCAAAAAATAAAGGTAAAAAATAAGAAGCAATGGGAGTTCGTAAAAGAGAAACAGCAGATGCGAGAAAAGAGGCTAATAAGTCTATTGCTTTCGCAAAATTGAATAACTGCCCTACTTCACCTAGAAAAATGCGCTTAGTAGCGGACTTGGTAAGAGGTCAGAAGGTAGAGAGAGCATTGAACATCTTAAGATTTAGTTCTAAAGAAGCTTCTAGAAAATTAGAGAAATTGGTTTTATCTGTAATTGCCAACTGGCAAGCAAAAAACCCTGAAGCTAATATGGAAGAAGCGGGTTTATTTGTAAAAACGATAACAGTAGATGGTGGAATGATGTTGAAAAGACTTCGTCCAGCGCCACAAGGTCGTGCGCACAGAATTAGAAAACGTTCTAACCACGTAACAATCGTGCTTGGATCTATTAATAACACACAAGCAATTTAATACAAGATGGGACAAAAGACAAATCCAATTGGAAATAGACTTGGTATCATCAGAGGATGGGACTCAAACTGGTATGGTGGAAATGACTATGGTGATAAACTTGCCGAAGATTATAAAATCAGAAAGTACATCCATGCTCGATTATCAAAAGCTAGTGTATCAAAAGTAATCATCGAGAGAACTTTGAAACTTGTAACCGTTACTATCACTACTGCTAGACCTGGTATCATTATCGGAAAAGGTGGCCAAGAGGTAGACAAGTTAAAAGAAGAACTTAAGAAAATTACTGACAAAGAGGTTCAAATCAACATCTTTGAAATCAAAAGACCTGAGTTAGATGCTTATTTAGTTGCAACAAGCATCGCTCGTCAAATCGAAAGCCGTATTTCTTACAGACGTGCAATCAAAATGGCTATTGCTGCTTCTATGCGTATGAACGCTGAAGGTATCAAAGTTTTGATTTCTGGTCGTTTGAATGGTGCAGAGATGGCACGTTCAGAAGGTTTCAAAGAAGGAAGAATTCCTCTATCAACTTTCAGAGCTGATATTGATTATGCTTTGGCTGAAGCTCATACTACCTATGGTAGAATGGGGATCAAAGTATGGATCATGAAAGGTGAAGTTTATGGAAAGAGAGATCTTTCTCCACTTGCTGGAATGGACAAAAAACAATCTGGTACTGGTGGAGGTAAAGGTGGCGATTCTCCAAGAGGAGATAGAAAGCCTTTTAACAAAGGTGGTAAACCAGACGCTCGTAAACGAAAGTAAATTTTTAAATTAAAGAAAAATGTTACAGCCTAAAAGAACAAAATACCGTAAGGTACAAAAAGGTAAAATGAAAGGAAACTCTCAAAGAGGGCATGAACTTTCTAATGGAATGTTTGGTATTAAATCTGTACATGAAGATGGAATGTTCTTAACTTCTCGTCAAATTGAAGCTGCGCGTATTGCTGCAACTCGTTTCATGAAAAGAGAGGGACAATTATGGATCAAAATATTTCCAGACAAACCAATTACTAAGAAGCCTCTTGAGGTACGTATGGGTAAAGGAAAAGGAGCCGTTGAATATTGGGCTGCTGTTGTTAAACCCGGAAGAATTATGTTTGAAGTTGGAGGAGTACCTTTGTCAGTTGCAAAAGAGGCGTTACGTCTTGCAGCTCAAAAGCTTCCAGTAAAAACTAAGTTCGTTGTTGCTAGAGATTTCGAAGCATAATTTATACTATATTATGAAACAATCAGAAATAAAAGATCTTTCTGCAGCAGAGTTGCAAGAAAAGCTTAGCCAGTCTAAGAAAACATATGCTGATCTAAAAATGGCTCACGCTATTTCACCAATTGAAAACCCACTTCAAATTAGAAGTGCGAGAAGAGTGGTTGCTAGATTAGCTACAGAACTTACTAAAAGAGAGTTACAATAACTGTAGTCTGCTGAAAGATGGAAGAAAAAAGAAATTTAAGAAAAGAAAGAATTGGTGTTGTCACTTCAGACAAAATGGATAAGTCTATTGTTGTTGCTGAAGTACGTAAAGTAAAACACCCATTATACGGTAAGTTCGTGTTGAAAACTAAAAAGTATCACGCACACGACGAAATGAACGACTGTAACATTGGCGATACGGTAAGGATCAGCGAAACGCGTCCTTTAAGTAAAACTAAATGTTGGAGGTTAGTTGAAATCTTAGAAAGAGCTAAATAATTATGGTACAACAAGAGTCAAGATTAAAAGTAGCAGATAATACGGGAGCAAAAGAAGTTTTAACTATCCGTGTTTTAGGAGGTACCAAAAGAAGGTATGCCTCTGTTGGTGACAAAATTGTAGTTTCTATCAAAGATACAGCACCTAACGGAAGCGTTAAAAAAGGAGCTGTTTCAACTGCAGTTGTTGTTCGTACCAAAAAAGAAGTGAGAAGAGCTGATGGTTCTTATATCCGTTTCGATGACAATGCATGTGTTCTTTTGAATGCTGCAGGGGAAATGAGAGGGACTCGTGTTTTTGGTCCAGTAGCAAGAGAACTTCGTGAAAAACAATTCATGAAAATTGTATCATTAGCACCAGAAGTGCTTTAATTCGTTTTAAGATGATAAAGCTAAAAATTAAATCAGGTGACATCGTAAGAGTAATTGCTGGAGACCATAAAGGTGCTGAAGGTAAAGTATTGCGTGTGGACAAAGAAAAGAACAAAGCAATTGTTGAAGGTGTAAACATGGTTTCTAAACACACGAAACCAAGTGCTAAAAGCCCTCAAGGTGGTATTGTAAAGAAAGAAGCTTCTATACAAATATCTAACATCTCTTTAATTGATCCTAAAACTAAGGAAACAACTAGAGTTGGTATTAGAGTAGAAGGAGATAAGAAAGTAAGATTTTCAAAAAAATCTAATCAAGTACTATAGTAATGGCATATATACCTAGACTAAAAGAAGAATATAAGAGCAGAGTAATTGCTTCTCTTAAAGAGGAATTCGGATACATAAACGTAATGCAAGTTCCCAAATTGGAAAAAATCGTTTTAAGTAAAGGAGTTGGTGCAGCTGTATCTGATAAAAAACTAATTGACTATGCAGTTGATGAGTTAACAAAGATCACTGGACAGAAAGCAGTATCTACTATCTCTAAGAAAGACGTTGCGTCATTTAAATTGAGAAAAGGGATGCCTATTGGAGCAAAAGTTACTTTACGTGGAGAAAGAATGTATGAGTTTTTAGATAGACTTGTGACTTCAGCTTTACCACGTGTTAGAGATTTCAGTGGTATTAAAGCTACTGGATTTGACGGAAGAGGTAATTATAATCTTGGTGTTTTGGAACAAATCATTTTCCCAGAAATTGATATTGATAAAGTAAACAAAATATCAGGTATGGATATCACTTTTGTAACATCTGCAAAAACCGATAAAGAAGCAAAGTCTCTATTAACAGAATTAGGATTACCTTTTAAAAAGAATTAAGACATGGCTAAAGAATCAATGAAAGCCCGCGAGGTTAAGAGAGAAAAAACAGTAGCTAAATATGCTGAGAAAAGAAAAGCTTTGTTAGAAGCTGGAGATTTCGTAGGTTTGCAAAAGTTACCGAAAAATGCTTCACCAGTTCGTTTGCACAATCGTTGTAAATTAACAGGTAGACCAAGAGGTTATATGCGTCAATTCGGTCTTTCACGTGTAACATTTCGTGAAATGGCAAATAACGGATTGATTCCAGGTGTGAAAAAAGCATCTTGGTAAGACGTAATTTTATTACGTTCTGATACAGGCACAACTTACGTTTTGTCTGTATCATTAATATTTATAAATTGGTCTCAGGTTCAATAAGATCGTCTTAAAGAAAACCAAGATCGCAAATTAATACAAATGTATACAGATCCTATTGCCGATTATTTGACAAGAGTTCGTAACGCTGTGGCAGCAAACCACAAAGTTGTCGAAATTCCTGCATCTAATCTAAAAAAAGAAATAACCAAGATCTTATTTGATCAAGGTTATATCTTGAGTTACAAATTTGAAGACAACGCCGTTCAGGGTTCAATCAAGATTGCTTTGAAGTATGATAAAGATACTAAAGAGTCCGTAATTAAAGATATCCAAAGAATTAGTAAACCAGGTTTACGTAAATATTCAAGTTCTTCATCTATTCCAAGAATCCTTAACGGTTTAGGGATTGCGATCGTGTCAACTTCAAAAGGTTTAATGACTGGAAAGAAAGCAAAGCAGCTTAATGTTGGTGGTGAAGTAATTTGTTACGTATACTAATTTAAAGACTATATAAAGATGTCAAGAATAGGTAAAAGCCCAGTAACAATACCAGCTGGTGTAACTGTTGAAGTTGCTAACGGTATTATTACAGTTAAAGGAAAAAATGGTCAACTAACTCAGGAGTTTTCGGACGTAACTGTTACAGTTGAAGGCGATCAAGTTCAAGTTGAAAGATCGTCTGATCATAAAGATCAAAGAGCAAAACACGGATTGTATAGATCATTAATCAATAACATGATTATTGGAGTTACAGATGGTTTTACAAAGTCTTTAGAATTGGTTGGAGTTGGTTATAGAGCTACAAGTCAAGGACAAAAATTAGATTTAGCACTTGGATTCTCTCATAATATTGTTTTAGAGATAGCTTCTGAAGTTACTTTAGAAACAATATCAGAAAAAGGTAAGAACCCTATCGTTAAATTAACATCATTTGACAAACAACTTTTGGGCCAAGTAGCTGCGAAAATCAGAGGTTTCCGTAAGCCTGAGCCGTACAAAGGAAAAGGTGTTAAATTCGTAGGTGAAGTATTAAGAAGAAAAGCAGGTAAATCAGCTTAAAAAATAAGATTATGTCATTAACAAAACCTGAAAGAAGACAAAGAATTAGATTCAGAATTAGAAAGACAATTAGTGGTACAGCTACTAATCCAAGACTATCTGTATTTAGAAGTAACAAAGAAATTTATGCTCAACTTATTGATGACGTAAACGGAGTTACTTTACTAGCAGCTTCTTCAAGAGAAAAAGAAATAGGTAACGGTACGAACATTGAAGTAGCTTTAGCAGTTGGAAAACTAGTTGCTGAAAAAGCATTAAAAGCTGGTTTTGATGTGGTAACTTTCGATAGAGGAGGTTATTTATATCACGGTCGTATTAAATCATTAGCGGAAGGCGCAAGAGCGGCTGGACTTAAATTCTAATATAGTATGTCTAATAGTAAATACAAGAATGTAGAGTTAGTAAAGCCAAGTGGTCTTGAATTAAAAGATCGTTTGGTAAGTGTAAATCGTGTTACTAAGGTTACAAAAGGTGGTAGAGCATTTGGTTTTTCTGCTATCGTAGTTGTAGGTGATGAAAACGGAGTAGTTGGACATGGTTTAGGGAAATCTAAAGACGTTTCTGAAGCAATTGCGAAAGCAGTAGAAGATGCAAAGAAAAATCTAGTAAAAATTCCTCTAAATGGTCTTTCAGTTCCTCACGAACAAAAAGGTAAATTTGGTGGTGCACGTGTGTTCTTAATTCCAGCCTCTCATGGTACAGGAGTTATTGCTGGTGGAGCTGTTCGTTCAGTTCTTGAATCAGTAGGAATTCATGATGTATTGTCTAAATCGCAAGGATCTTCAAATCCTCACAACGTAGTAAAAGCTACTTTTGATGCTTTATTACAAATGAGAAGTGCTTATGCTGTTGCAAAACAGAGAGGTGTTTCTTTAGAAAAAGTTTTTAAAGGTTAATTCAAGGAAATTATGGCTAAATTATTAGTAAAACAAGTTAGAAGCAAAATCAACTGTCCACTTACTCAAAAAAGAGGATTAGAAGCTTTAGGTCTACGTAAAATGGGACAAGTTGTAGAGCATGATTCAAACCCTGCAATCCTTGGGATGATAAATAAAGTTAAACACTTAGTTTCTGTTGAGGAAGCTAAATAACAAATACTGTTATGAATTTAAGTAACTTACAACCTGCTGAAGGTTCTACACACAATCAAAATAAAAGATTAGGTAGAGGAGAAGGTTCTGGAAAAGGTGGTACTTCTGCAAGAGGACACAAAGGAGCAAAATCTCGTTCTGGTTATTCTAAAAAGATTGGATTTGAAGGAGGGCAAATGCCCCTTCAAAGACGTGTACCTAAGTTTGGTTTTACAAACATCAATCGTAAAGATTACGAAGGTGTAAATCTTGATACACTTCAACATTTAGTTGATAATGGTGTTATTAAAGATACTGTTGATATGACAGTTTATGTTGCAAATCGTTTAGCTACTAAAAATGAAATCGTAAAGATTTTAGGTAGAGGTGAACTAACTGCAAAATTAAAAGTAACCGCTCACAAATTTACTGCTACTGCAAAAGCCGCTATTGAAGCTGCTGGTGGAGAAGCGGTAACAATGTAATTTTTCTATTAATATGAAGAAATTTATTGAATCAATAAGTAATGTTTGGAAAATTGAAGAACTTAAAAATAGAATCTTAATAACATTAGGATTACTTATAGTTTATCGGTTTGGGGCGCAAGTTACCCTTCCAGGCATTGATGCTACACAGTTGGGTAATTTAGCTGGGCAAACCAAAGAAGGAATTGGTTCAATTCTTGACATGTTTACTGGAGGTGCATTTTCTCAAGCTTCTGTTTTTGCTTTGGGAATTATGCCCTATATCTCTGCTTCTATTGTAGTACAGCTTATGGGAATAGCAATTCCTTATTTGCAAAAATTACAAAGTGATGGAGAAAGCGGTAGAAAAAAGATTAATCAAATTACACGTTGGTTGACAATTGCTATTACTTTAGTTCAAGGTCCAACTTACATCTATAATTTATATAGAACATTACCAGGCAATGCATTTTTATTGGGGTTCAATTCATTTGAATTCTTATTTTCATCAGTTATCATTTTAGTTACAGGTACAATTTTTGCCATGTGGTTAGGAGAAAAAATCACTGATAAAGGTATAGGAAATGGTATTTCATTATTGATCATGGTTGGTATATTGGCTAGATTTCCACAAGCTTTTATTCAAGAATTTACAACTAGAGTTACTAATAATAATGGTGGCCCAATGTTATTGGTTATTGAAATTATAGTGTGGTTACTCGTTATTATTTGTTGTGTTCTATTAGTGATGGCGGTGAGAAAGATTCCAGTACAGTATGCTCGTCGTACTACATCAGGAGATTTTGAGCAAGATATGCTAAATGGAAATAGACAATGGATTCCTTTAAAGCTTAATGCTTCTGGAGTTATGCCGATCATATTTGCACAGGCAATTATGTTTATACCAGCTGCTTTAGCAGGTTTATCTAAATCTGATGCGTCCCAATCTATTGTAGGTGCTTTTAGTAATATGTTTGGATTTTGGTATAATTTAGTATTTGCAACTTTAATAATTGTATTTACATTCTTTTATACCGCGATTACAGTTCCTACTAATAAAATGTCAGATGATTTAAAGAGGAGCGGTGGTTTTATTCCAGGCATACGTCCAGGGGTTGAAACTTCTGATTATCTTGATAAAGTAATGTCTTTAATAACTTTTCCAGGTTCTTTATTTCTAGCCTTAATTGCTGTGTTCCCAGCGATAATAGTAAGTATTATGGATGTGCAACAATCTTGGGCAATGTTTTTTGGAGGTACTTCATTAATAATTATGGTTGGTGTTGCCATAGATACAATGCAGCAAATCAATTCATATTTGTTGAATAGACATTATGATGGTTTAATGAAAAGTGGTAAAAATAGAAAAGCAGTAGCTTAACTTTATGGCAAAACAATCAGCAATAGAACAAGACGGGTCAATCATTGAAGCATTATCAAATGCGATGTTCCGTGTAGAATTAGAGAATGGACATATTGTAATAGCCCATATATCTGGAAAAATGCGTATGCATTACATCAAATTATTACCTGGTGATAAAGTGAAACTAGAAATGAGCCCTTATGATTTGTCAAAGGCAAGAATTACTTATAGATATTAAATAGGCCATAGGCAAAAGGCAATAGGTGATAAGCTTAAAGCAGAAAGCATATAGCATAAAGCAATTTAAAATGAAAGTTAGAGCTTCAGTAAAAAAGAGAAGTCCCGAGTGCAAGATTGTGCGTAGAAAAGGGAGATTGTACGTAATAAACAAAAAGAATCCTAGATTTAAACAAAGACAAGGATAATTATGGCAAGAATAGCAGGGGTAGACATCCCGAAAAATAAGAGAGGTGTTATAGCACTTACCTACATCTTTGGATTAGGAAAAAGTAGAGCAATTGAGATTTTAGAAAAAGCTCAAGTTAGCCAAGATAAAAAAGTTCAAGATTGGAATGACGACGAAATCGGAGCAATTCGTGAAGCTGTTGGTGTTTTTAAAATTGAAGGTGAATTGCGTTCTGAGGTTTCTTTAAACATCAAACGTTTAATGGATATTGGTTGTTATAGAGGTATCCGTCATAGATCAGGTCTTCCATTAAGAGGACAAAGAACTAAAAACAACTCTAGAACTAGAAAAGGTAAAAGAAAAACTGTTGCTAACAAGAAAAAAGCAACTAAATAATAAGTAATATGGCTAAAGCAACTGCAAAAAAACGTAAAGTTATCGTTGAATCAACGGGAGAAGCTCATATTTCTGCTACTTTTAACAATATCATCATTTCTTTGACAAACAAAAAAGGTGAAGTTATTTCATGGTCTTCAGCTGGAAAAATGGGTTTTAGAGGTTCTAAAAAGAATACTCCATACGCAGCCCAAATGGCAGCAGAAGATTGTAGTAAAGTAGCTCTTGAAGCTGGATTGAAAAAAGTGAAGGTGTATGTAAAAGGACCAGGAAACGGACGTGAGTCTGCTATTCGTTCCTTACATAACGGTGGAATTGAAGTTACAGAGATTATCGATGTTACTCCAATGCCACACAACGGATGTCGTCCTCCAAAAAGACGTAGAGTTTAATAATATATTTAAGTATAACTAGGTAGAATACACGATTATCGAAGGATATGACCTGAATTCATAATCTCTACCTTAATTAATTTTTAGAAATGGCAAGATATACTGGTCCAAAAACTAGAATTGCTCGTAAATTTGGCGAAGCAATTTTCGGAGATGACAAAGCATTCGAAAGAAGAAGTTACCCACCTGGACAACACGGGATGGCTAAGAAAAGAGGTAAAAAATCTGAATATGCAATCCAGTTAATGGAAAAGCAAAAAGCTAAATATTCTTATGGAATATTAGAAAAGCAATTTAGAGGTTTGTTTAAAAAAGCATCGGCTACTAAAGGAGTAACTGGTGAAGTGCTTTTACAATTGTGTGAAGCAAGATTAGACAATGTTGTTTTTAGAATGGGAATTGCTCCTTCTAGAAGAGGTGCTAGACAATTAGTTTCGCACAGACACATTACTGTAAATGGTGATGTTGTAAATATCGCATCTTATCACTTAAAACCAGGTGACAAAGTTGCAGTTCGTGAAAAATCTAAATCTTTAGATGCTATCGAACGTTCTTTATCTAATTCAAGTCATGTTTATGAGTGGATTACTTGGAATAACGACGTTAAAGAAGGTACTTTTGTAACTGTACCAGCTAGACTTCAAATTCCAGAAAACATTAAAGAACAATTAATCGTAGAGTTGTACAACAAATAATAATTGACTTAGTCGAAATTTATGGCAATATTTAATTTTCAGAAGCCCGATAAAGTTATCATGATCAATTCCACTGATTTTGAAGGTAAATTTGAATTTAGACCTTTAGAACCTGGTTACGGATTGACTGTTGGTAATGCACTTAGAAGAGTTTTGCTTTCAGCATTAGAAGGTTATGCAATTACATCGGTTCGCATAGAAGGTGTAGATCATGAGTTTTCTACTATAGCAGGAGTTGTTGAAGACGTTACCGAAATTATTCTTAATCTAAAACAAGTACGTTTTAAACGTCAAATTGAAGATGTAGATAATGAATCAGTTACAATTTCTGTTTCTGGTAGAGATCAATTAACAGCTGGTGATTTTCAAAAATTTATTTCAGGTTTTCAAGTTTTGAACCCAGAACTAGTAATTTGTAATTTAGATAGTAAAATCAAACTTAATTTCGATTTAACAATCGAAAAAGGTAGAGGATACGTTCCCGCTGAAGAGAATAAAAAACAGAATGCTGCAATTGGAACTATATATACAGATTCAATTTTTACTCCGGTAAAAAATGTTAAATACACGATCGAAAATTTTCGTGTAGAGCAAAAAACAGATTATGAAAAATTAGTTTTTGAAATAAAAACCGATGGCTCTATTAATCCAAAAGATGCTTTAACTGAAGCTGCAAAAGTTCTTATTCATCATTTTATGTTATTTTCTGACGAAAGAATTACACTTGAGGCTGACGAAATTGCACAAACAGAATCGTATGATGAAGAATCATTACACATGAGACAATTGCTTAAAACTAAGCTTGTGGATATGGATCTTTCTGTAAGAGCATTAAATTGCTTGAAAGCGGCTGAAGTTGATACACTTGGTGATTTAGTATCGTTCAATAAAAATGACCTAATGAAATTCCGTAATTTTGGTAAAAAATCTTTAACTGAACTTGATGAACTTGTTGCAGTTAAAAATTTAAACTTCGGTATGGATTTAGCAAAATACAAATTAGATAAAGAATAAATTACTTCATATTTTGATCTCCAAAAAGGATAGTATCAAGATGAAAGTATTAAAAAAAACGTCATGAGACACGGAAAAAAATTCAATCACTTAAGCAGACAGACTTCACATAGGAAAGCTATGTTAGCTAATATGGCTTGCTCTCTTATTGAGCATAAGCGTATTAATACTACTGTTGCTAAAGCAAAAGCGCTTAAACAATTTGTTGAGCCTTTAATAACTAAATCTAAAGCCGATACGACTCATAATCGTCGTATTTGCTTCGCTTACTTGCGTAGTAAATATGCGGTAACTGATTTGTTTAGAGACGTAGCTGCTAAAGTTGGTGATCGTCCAGGTGGATACACGCGTATCATTAAAGTTGGAAATCGTTTAGGAGATAATGCTGATATGGCAATGATCGAATTAGTAGATTTCAATGAACTTTACAACGGAGGTAAAAAAGAAGTTAAAAAAGCAAAAAGCCGTCGTGGTGCTAAAGCTAAGAAAGCAGATGATGCTTCTGAGCCTGTTGCTCCAGCTGCTGATGCTGAAACAACGACTGATCCAGTAGAATAATTATGAAAATAATAATTCAATAAAATCAAGGATAAGCTATTTATAGTTTATCCTTTTTTTTTGAATTTTTTTGGAGCAATAATTATAGTTTCAGTTCGCTAATCTTCCTGCTGTGCGCTGTATCTCCTTGCCCAAAATCTGGGCAAGGAGGATGCCGCTTCCATCAGGTCTATGATACATAAATGATATATTGAGGGTATATCGTCCATAAAGCTTTAGCTTAAAATAGTAGATAATATTTTTGCCTACACTATTTTAAAAAATTAATTTTGTAGCGTACTGATTATTTTATCGAGTCAGTATTTTTAACACAACACAATATTTACATAACTACTAATGAAATACACAACAAGAAAAAGCGCTATTCTACTATTAAGTGACGGAACCATGTTCCACGGAAAGTCGATAGGCATAAGTGGAACTACTTTTGGTGAAGTTTGTTTCAATACAGGAATGACCGGCTATCAAGAAATATTTACTGATCCTTCTTATTTTGGACAATTAATGGTTGCCACTAATGCACATATTGGTAATTACGGAGTGAATGATGCTGAGATAGAATCTGATAGTATTAAGATATCGGGATTAATTTGTAAAAATTTCAGTTTTAATTATTCTCGTGCTGATGCATCGGGAGGTTTGGAAGATTACTTTATAAAGCAAGATCTAATTTGTATTTCTGATATTGATACGAGAGCTCTTGTGAGTTATATTCGTGACAACGGAGCTATGAATGCTGTTATCTGTACAGACGATACTTCCATCGAAGATTTGAAAACGGCTTTATCTAACGTTCCTGATATGAAAGGCTTAGAATTAGCATCTCAAGTTTCAACTAAAACACCGTATTTTTATGGAAATGAGAATGCGACTTACAAAATATCTGCTCTTGATTTAGGAATCAAAACTAATATATTGCGTAATCTCGCTAACAGAGATTGCTATATTAAAGTTTTCCCCTATGATTCTTCTTATCAAGATTTATCCACTTTTGAGCCCGATGGTTATTTTTTATCAAATGGCCCTGGCGATCCTGAACCACTTGCTAGCGCAATACAAGTTGCTAAAGAGATTTTAGATCAAGATAAGCCTTTATTCGGTATATGTCTTGGACATCAAGTCATTGGATTAGCAAATGGAATTTCTACATACAAAATGTTTAATGGACATAGAGGTATTAATCATCCGGTAAAAAATATTATTACTGGCAAGGGAGAAATTACCTCGCAAAATCATGGTTTTGCTGTTAACAAGGAGGAACTTGAAAACAATCCTGATTTAGAAATAACTCATGTGCACTTAAATGATGGAACAGTGGCTGGGATGCGTATGAAGAATAAGAATTGTTTCTCTGTTCAATACCATCCAGAAGCCAGTCCTGGCCCACATGATTCATCATACTTATTTGACCAATTTATAGATAATATCAAACAATAAAAAAGATGATTTACTTTTAAGTAAGTACTTATAATAATAGAAAGGGATTTGCTTTTATGTGAAAGTGTATCCCTTTTTTGTTTATTTATAACCCCTGTTTTTTAAACTATCAGTAAATCATTTGATCAATTATGTTTTTATATTTTGGAGTCCTATTTTTAATTGATAAGCATTTACAACGTTTTCGTTAATAAGATTCATTGTTTTCACTAAATGAATCGAAAAGATAGGATATATTTGTATTTTAAATTTAAATATTTAGTATATGAGCATAATTATCAAAATTCACGCAAGACAAATTTTCGATTCAAGAGGAAATCCTACTATTGAAGTAGATGTAATTACAGACAATGGTATATTAGGTAGAGCCGCAGTTCCTTCTGGAGCGTCAACTGGCGAGCATGAAGCTGTTGAGTTACGTGATGGAGGGCAAGCATATCTTGGAAAAGGTGTTTTAAATGCTGTGAAAAATGTGAATACACTTATTGCTGAAGAACTTTTAGGTGTCTCAGTTTTTGAACAAAATTTAATTGATCAAATGATGATCGATTTAGATGGTACTCCAAATAAATCTAACTTAGGTGCTAATGCAATTTTAGGGGTTTCTCTTGCCATTGCAAAAGCTGCTGCAAATGAGTTAGGTTTGCCTTTATACAGATACGTAGGCGGTGTTTCTGCAAATACTTTACCCGTGCCTATGATGAACATCATCAATGGTGGGTCGCATTCTGATGCACCCATTGCTTTTCAAGAATTTATGATCATCCCTGTAAAAGCGGCTACTTTCACGCATGCAATGCAAATGGGAACTGAGATCTTTCATAGCTTAAAAAAAGTACTTCATGATAGAGGACTTTCTACAGCGGTAGGAGACGAAGGTGGTTTTGCACCAAATCTTGCTGGAGGAACCGAAGATGCATTAGATACAATAAAGCAAGCAGTTGAAAAAGCAGGTTATGTTTTTGGAGAAGACATTATGATTGCTTTAGATTGTGCAGCTGCTGAATTTTACGTTAATGGTCAGTATGACTATTCTAAATTTGAAGGGGATACAGGTAAAGTGAGATCATCGGCGGAACAAGTAGAATATTTAGCTGAATTAGCTGCTAACTATCCTATTATCTCTATTGAAGATGGTATGGATGAGAATGACTGGGATGGATGGAAATTACTTACTGAAAAAATAGGTGATAAAGTCCAGTTAGTTGGAGATGATTTATTTGTTACCAATGTGCAACGTTTATCAACAGGAATTGAAAAAGGAATTGCCAATTCAATTTTGATAAAAGTAAATCAAATAGGGACATTATCAGAAACAATTGCTGCAGTAAATATGGCTAAAAACGCTGGATACACATCTGTGATGTCCCATCGTTCTGGCGAGACAGAGGATAATACAATTGCTGACTTAGCAGTAGCTTTAAATTGTGGTCAAATAAAAACGGGTTCTGCATCACGTTCAGATCGTATGGCAAAATACAATCAATTATTACGTATTGAGGAAGAGCTAGGTGATACAGCTTATTTTCCAGCAAAAAAAGCTTTCAAAATTAAGTAAATATTTCAATATTATTTTCTAAAACCGTTCTTTCAAAGAGCGGTTTTTTTTGTTATATTTAACACAATCCCGAAACGTCGGGATTTTGCAAAATCGAAACCTTTTTGGAGATTTTTTCTCTAATAGGTTTTTTTTTATTTGGGCGTGCCCTTGTTGTTCAACATTTATTTCCAGTTACAACTCATGGCTAGCAACAAAAGCGGGTTTTCTGTTCTATTTTTTTTTAGAAAAATGGAACATTCTTCTAAAAAAAGAGCTCCTTCAATCCCTCACACGAAAACAGTAACAGTCAATTAAAATTAATTGTATAAATCGAAAAACAGAAAGGCAGTTACAAAAAGTACATTTCACATACAACAAAAATGAATGCGTTTAAAAAACGCTCGTTTTTATATTATTTTAAAGATAAGACGTCAAATTTCTATTCCCTTATACTTAACAAACATTAGGAGTATGAAAATTAAGAATTTATCGAAAGTTCTTTTATTTTATAAAGCAGGATTAACTGTAAAAGGGAAACCGGAATTAGAAAAATCAAACCAACTATAAAGAGTAAAACCGTGATAAAAGTAGCTCCCGTGATAATAATAAGCACCGCAGAAACGGTCGAAAGATTTACTCCTAAGTATTTGTTGAGTCGTAAAATACCGATTCCATGCAACACAAAAGCACATCCAATAAAAATGCACAACACAATCTATAAAATATCTTCAGATTCTGAAGGTGAAAACCAACAATAAATATCAAAAAAATAGGCTATGCCAAATAGTATCATAATTAAAACAGAACTTATTCGAAGTAAATAATTTTTAAAAATTTTTCCGCTAATCACAAAACCGGCATAGAAAAAGAGCATTGTAATGAAAGACATGATTTTTACAGCGACATAGAATTCACTTGAAATAATTAAAGTCTTATTTAATTCTAAATCTACACCAACATAAACTTCTACAAAACCAAGAATTAAATAAACAAGTCCTAGAATAAACGCTAGGTTTAAAATCTGAAAATCTTGTTTCGAAACCGATAATGGACTCGAATTGTCTAAAGAAAAAAAATCCTTAATGGTTTCTAAATTTTGGTCTAATGCGACTAAAATTGTTTTTATTGTGTAACTTCTTGGCGTTACTTCTCCAGCTTCAATCCGTTGAATAGTTCGAACGCTAATGTTGCATTTTTCAACTAACTCTTCTTGCGTTAGTCCTTTTTCGTTGCGTAAGTTCGTTAGAATCTTACCTAATTCTGGTTGTCTCATATACTTTTTATTAATTTTAAGGCAATACTACAAACCTTCTTTTTTTACTGCAACTATTTTAGGGGGAATTGACCCGACAATCACCCGACACATTAGATAAGCTCAGTAAATATGACGAAATGGAATAAGTAAAAAAATCACTTCTACAAACTTACATCCATAAAACAATCTCATTCTATTTGACATCCATCAAATTCTAATCTCGCAATTTAGAATCAAAGTACATACTAAATCTGATCATTTATTTGAATCGAATGAAATTCAAATCTAATTTAGTTCTTTTTCTGTTTAACTGCATGTTTGTTTTTCTCAAAACAAAACAATTGAGAGTTTGACATTGGTTCCAAGCTAATTTAAAAACGAACAAGAAAAAGCTAAGATATTAAATACAATTTCCGAACTATACAAAACATCAAATCCAAAAAGGAGGTATTTTCAGATCGTATGGCTAAATACAATCAATTATTACGTATTGAGGAAGAGCTAGGTGATACAGCTTATTTTCCAGCAAAAAAAGCTTGCAAAATTAAGTAAATATTTCAATATTATTTTCTAAAACCGTTCTTACAAAGAGCGGTTTTTTTGTTATATTTAACACAATCCTTGTGTTATTCTCTTTTTATTTAATCTTTAATTCCTTAGTTTTGGTAAAATATTATTTTAAAAAGTTTATTTCAATCATATTATGTCAAAAACAGCAATATTAGAAGTTGATAATGAGAAATTCGAACTGCCTATAGTTACAGGAAGTGAAGATGAAGTTGGTATCGATATTAGTAAATTACGTGATTTATCAGGAATGATAACCTTAGATCCAGGTTATAAAAATTCAGGATCTTGTACTAGCGAAATTACTTTCTTAGATGGGGAGTTAGGAATTTTACGTTATAGAGGATACTCTATTGAGGATTTAGCTGAAAAAGGACACTTTCTTGAAGTTTCCTATTTGGTGATTTTTGGTGAACTACCAACTCCAGAGCAATTAAATCAATTCGAAAAAGACATTACAAGACACACTTTAGTTAATGAGGAAATGAAAAGCATCATTGATGGTTTTCCTAAAACAGCACACCCAATGGGCGTTTTAGCGGCATTAACTAGTGCATTAACTGCTTTTAATCCTAAATCAGTAAATGTTGAGAATGAGAAAGAAATGTACGATGCAGTTTGCAAAACTATGGCTAAGTTCTTAGTTATTGCAACTTGGACCTATCGAAAAAGTATGGGTTATCCTTTAAATTATTACGATAATACTAAAGGGTATGTAGAGAATTTCATGCGATTAATGTTTGAATTACCAACAGGACCATATACGCCAAATCCAGTGGTGATTGATGCCATCGATAAATTATTCATTCTTCATGCTGATCACGAGCAAAATTGCTCCACATCAACGGTGAGAATGGTTGGATCTTCGCATGCAGGATTATTTGCTTCAATTTCAGCGGGAGTTTCTGCACTTTGGGGACCATTACACGGCGGCGCTAATCAGGCAGTTCTTGAAATGCTAGAAGAAATTCATAGAACTGGTGGCGATGCTGATAAATATTTGGCTAAGGCCAAAGATAAAAATGATCCATTCCGCTTGATGGGCTTTGGACATCGAGTTTACAAAAATTTCGATCCAAGAGCAAAGATCATTAAAAAAGCAGCAGATGAAGTATTATCAACCTTAGGAGTTGATGATCCAATTCTTGCTATTGCTAAAAAACTAGAAGAATCAGCCCTTGTAGATGAATATTTTGTTTCAAGAAAATTATATCCTAACGTAGATTTCTACTCTGGAATTATTTATAGAGCATTGGGTATTCCTACTGACATGTTTACCGTCATGTTTGCCATAGGTCGTTTGCCAGGTTGGATTGCACAATGGAAAGAAATGCGTGAAAACAAAGAACCAATTGGTAGACCAAGACAAATTTATGTAGGACATCCATTAAGAGAATTTAAAGCATCAGAAAACAGATAAATTCAAATTCAAAAGCTTCACAAATTAGTGAAGCTTTTTTTATATTTGTCAAAAGCTAAAAACATGTTAGAGTTAAATATAAGTAATGAAACCTCCAAATTAAAAGCAGTAGTTTTAGGCTCGGCTTTTGCGTGCGGACCAACGCCTCAAGCAGCTGAAGCTTATGATCCTAAATCATTAGAGCATATTTTAGCAGGAACCTATCCGCAGGAAATAGATATGGTCGCTGAAATGGAGGCGTTTGTCAATGTACTACATAAATACGATGTAACCGTTTTTCGTCCTGAGAATATAGAAAATTACAACCAAATATTTACTAGAGACATAGGTTTTGTAATAGGTGATATTTTTATAAAATCAAATATTTTGCCAGATCGAGAACGAGAATTAGACGCAATTCAGTATGTTATTGATCAAATAAATCCTATAAAAACAGTTCGCCCACCAGAGGAAGTGCATATAGAAGGCGGTGACGTAATGCTTTGGAATAATTATATTTTCATTGGCACTTATTGTGGTAGTGATTATAAAGACTATATTACGGCACGGACTAATAAGGAAGGCGTTCAATATATAAAAAACCTATTTCCTAATAAAATTGTTAAGGAATTTGATTTAGTAAAATCAAAGGTAGAAGCTCGTGACAATGCCTTGCATTTAGATTGTTGTTTTCAACCTGTAGGAAACGATAAAGCAATCATTTATAAAAATGGATTTCGCGACGAAGCAGATTATTTTTTCTTAGTAAACCTTTTTGGAGCACAAAATGTATTTCACATTACACGAGATGAGATGTATGATATGAATTCAAATGTATTTTCTATTGATTCTAATGTGGTCGTTTCAGAAAAGAATTTTACCCGACTTAATAATTGGCTGCGTGAAAATGATTTTGTAGTAGAAGAAATTCCATATTCTCAAATAGCTAAGCAAGAGGGTTTGCTGAGATGTTCTACTTTACCGTTGATAAGAGAAGTGTAAAAAATAGCAATTAAGTAAAGAATTGAAAATAAGACAATAACTATAAATATTCCCTTTATGGGATAAAGGATATGAAACAAACAACAAATTCAATAGTGATGATTCGGCCGGTTGCTTTTAGAATGAATGAGCAAACCGCTGTTAATAATTATTATCAAAAAGTGATAGACGGATTACTGCCCGCCACTGTAAATGCAAAGGCACAAGAGGAATTTGATACTTTTGTAGAAAAATTACGAGCAGTAGGAATCGATGTTACTGTAGTTGATGACACAGTGGAACCAAGTACTCCCGATAGTATATTTCCAAACAATTGGATTTCGTTCCATGAAAATGGGGATGTTGCCTTATACCCTATGTTTGCTGAAAACCGTCGTGAAGAAAGACGTGAAGAAATTTTAGATCTTTTAGAAGACAAAGGATTTGTGATCCATAATATTGTAGATTATACATCGGCTGAGGAGGATGGTTTTTTTCTGGAGGGAACAGGAAGTCTACTTTTAGATAGAGCTAATAGTAAGGCGTATTGTGCTTTATCACCACGAGCTGACGAAGAATTGTTTATAGAATTCTGTGAGGATTTTGATTATGCTCCAGTTATTTTTGAAGCATTTCAAACTGTAGGTGGAGAACGCAAATTGATTTATCATACTAATGTGATGATGTGTATAGGCGAAACTTTTGCAGTGATTTGTACCGATTGTATTGATGATAAGAAAGAGCGTAAAATGGTTTTAGATAATCTAAAAGAGAATAACAAAGAGATCATTCTAATCACCGAAGCACAAATGAATAATTTTGCGGGAAATATGCTTGAAGTTCTTGGAGCAAATGATAAAAGATATGTGATAATGAGTGCAGCAGCGCATCAGTGCTTGACGCCAAAACAAATTGAACAATTAGAAAAACATGCCGAAATATTAAGCTCAAGTTTAGACACAATAGAAGCGTGCGGCGGTGGAAGTGCTAGATGCATGATGGCTGAAATTTTCTTGCCAAAAAAATAAACTAAAAAGCTCTGACAAGAATTAAATTCTTATCAGAGCTTTTTTTATTACAAATTAGTTTTTATAATATTGATAATAGCGCTTACAATATATTGTATCCCAATTGCAATGACAATAAAACCCACAATTCTAGAAATAGCTACAATTCCTGATGCACCGAGAATCTTAGCTAGATAATGAGCACTTCTCAATATTATAAAAATAGTAACAGCAATAGCTAATATGGCAAATGAAGATATTATAATCTCCATAGTTTCATTGTGTTCCTGGTAAAATGCGATCAGTAAAGAGATAGATCCAGGACCAGCAAGCATAGGAATTGCAAGTGGAGTCAAAGCAACATCGTTTCTTTTTTGCGCATCTGTTTCTGCTTTTTTACTAATACCTCTCTTTTTAGTAAATTTGCCAGAAAGCAATGAAAACCCTGAATTTACGATTATAATTCCGCCCGCTATTCTAAGGGCATCGATACTAATTCCAAAAAAAATTAAAACATATTGCCCTATAAAAAAGGATACAATCAGGATAATAAATACGTTGATTGCGGTCCAAAGAGAAATTCTAGAACGTTCTTTTTTAGTGTCATGTTGTGTAAGTCCTACAAATATTGGAACAGTACCAATAGGATTTAAAACCGAGAAAAGAGCAACAAATAAATAAATAAACAAATCCATAATTTCATTTTAGTTCTGCAAAAATACTCTTTTTTTAATTTTTAGTGTTATGCTATTGTTTTTATTGCACGGACATCTAAGCGTGTAAATTATGAAAAGAATATCCTTTTTGCTTACTTTTGTACCATACACTTTTAGAATATGATAAAGAATAAAAAAACATTGGTATTAGGCGCAACAACTAAACCAGAACGCTATGCTTTTAAAGCAATCAATATGTTAGTCGATAAAGGGCATTCAGTACTTGCATTAGGTCAAAATGCAGGGGAAGTAGCTGGTATAAAAATCCAAACCAAAGCGATCCCTTTAAAAAACATAGATACGGTTACGTTATATCTTAACCCAACACGTCAACGTGACTATTATAATTATATAGTAGAGACAAAACCCAAACGTGTGATTTTTAATCCGGGCACCGAAAACCCAGAATTTTATCAGTTATTAAAATTAAATGATATTAAGGTCGAAGTCGCTTGTACATTAGTATTATTAACTACAAATCAATATTAAATAAAGTGAATTTCTTTATATTGAATACTACTTTATTTTACAACACAAATTTTTAATAAAAAGATTTTATTCGAAAGCATCAATAAATCGTATATAAATACTCTTATTTTTTTAAAATAAATAATACCAAGGAAATTAATAGAAGGTTTTTAGTCTTCATTGTTTTTTGTCAAATTGAATATAGAATTAAAAAACTACTATAAATTGATTGATAATAATATATATCATTGAAAGAGTTAAAACAATTTTAAGATTTACCAAATTTCTAATTCCCAAAATCACTACTTTTATTGTTATGGAATTTTCGTCAAAATTAATAGAGAAAGCGGTAAATGAAGTTTCTCAATTACCAGGAATTGGTAAGCGTACTGCTTTGCGATTGGTTTTACATTTATTAAAACAACCAAAGGAACAAACTGCCTATTTGTCACAAGCACTAGTTGCAATGCGTGATGATATTAAATATTGTGAAAGCTGCCACAATATATCAGATAGTAAGTTATGTGAGATTTGTTCCAACAAAAACAGAAATCATAAAATCATTTGTATTGTCGAGGATATTAGAGATGTAATGGCTATTGAAAATACAGGTCAATTTAGAGGAATTTATCACGTTCTAGGCGGTAAGATTTCTCCAATTGATGGTGTTGGTCCTAGTCAACTAAATATAAATAGTTTAGTTGAAAAAGTAAAATCAGGAACTGTTACCGAAATTATTTTTGCCTTGAGCTCAACAATGGAAGGCGATACAACAAATTTTTATATTTACAAGCAAATTGCAAATTACCAAATCATAATATCAACAATTGCACGAGGTATTGCTGTGGGTGATGAACTGGAGTATGCAGATGAAGTAACATTAGGCAGAAGTATTTTACAAAGAATTCCTTTTGAAAGCGGTTTTAAAACTAATTAATTGACTTTATCGAGATTGTAATGATATAAATAGTAGTACTATGGGCAAACACGGATTTTACATCGTAATTATAATTTGTGTGTTTTGCTCGTCTTGTATTTCAACTAATGATTTGATTTACCTTCAAAAAAAAGATAATACAACATTAGTACCTACAATTACAACAGTTCTATCAAAACCCTATCGATTACAAATAAACGATATATTAAGTATTTCTATCAAAGCATCAGATCCAAAATTAGTGAGTATATTTAGCACTAGTATAGGAGAGGCTTCTTTTTCAAAATCACAAGCTGGATTATATTTTGATGGTTTTACTGTTGACGATCATGGTAAAATTCGAATCCCAGTTTTAGGTGAAATAAATGTCATAGGTTATACCTTAGAAGAGGTGAGATTGACAATTGAAAAACAATTGTCCGATGAATATTTTAATAAAGAAGCTAATATTTTTGTTATAGTTAAATTAGCAGGATTCCAATATACAATTAATGGTGAAGTTGGTAATCCTGGTAGCAAAGTTCTATTTCAGCAAGAAGTTACTATTTTAGAAGCTATTGCTAATGCTGGCGACATTACCATTACCGGAAATAGAAAAACGGTTACTATCATTCGAAAAAAAAGTACTGGATTTGAAGTTCATGAAATAGATCTTACCAATAGGAATGTATTGCAATCACCCTATTTTTATTTGCAACCCAATGATTATGTGTATATAAAACCACTTAAACAAAAAAGTTGGGGTTCTGGCAAAACAGGTTTAGAATCACTAGGAACTGTTGTAACGCTATTATCTTTAGTCGCAACGACTTTTTTATTAATAAAAAAATAATAACCGATATACTCCAATGCTAAATCCTAATGATTTTTCGAATCTTGATGATGAAGTCAATTTTGATTTCAAAGGATTTTTGATAAAAATCGCAAGTTATTGGAAATGGTTTTTGGTTAGTTTAATACTTTCTTTTACACTTGGGTATCAAATTAATATTCGCAAGGAGAAAATTTATGGAATTGAAACGCTAATTGCTGTAAGAGAGGAAAATAATCCTTTATTTACTTCTAATACCAGTTTAGTTTTTAATTGGGGCGGTATTTCTGATCAAGTGCAATCCATCTCTACAACGCTAAAATCTCGATCACATAATGAATTAGTAGTTGATAAATTAAACTATTATATTGATTATTTAGTGCAAGGTGATTATAATCTTATTGATGGGTATGGTACAGTTCCTTTTACAGTAAATATCGATAAATCAAAACCGCAACTTCTAGATCATGAAATTGGAATTAAATTTTTAAATGCATCTGAATATGAGCTCACTATTAAATTCGAGGAATCTCCTATTTCTATTATTACATATATCATAAATAATATTGCCACTATAGTTACACCTTCTAATAATTTCAGCAAGAAATATAAAATAGGGCAGCAAGTTTCATTACCGTTTTTAAACTGGAATTTACAAATAAATGAAACCTCTAGTTCTTATATAGGAAAAGAATATTTTGTGCGTTTTAATAATTTTGATAGCACCGTATCTTCTTACAGAGAAATAAATGTTATCTCGGATAATAAAGGAGGCTCAATAATCACTTTAGGATTAATGGGCACCAATAAAGCCAAAATGGTAACCTACTTAAATGCTACTGTTGAAATGCTTATTAAAAAACAGTTAGAAAGCAAAAATCAGTTTGCAACTAATACCATTGCTTTTATAGACAGCACATTAATAGCAATGGAATCCCAGCTTAAAGCAACAGGAAATGAGCTAAAAATTTTTAGAAAGGGAAAAAATATTTATAATATTACTGATGGAGGAGCGAAGTTCTCAGAGAATATTCTAGCATTTGATGTAAAAAAAGAGGAATTGAATAGAAAGTTGTCCTATTATAATTCTTTGAGATCCTATCTTTTAAGCAGCACAAATTACGCAAAGCTTCCTGCTCCTTCAGTGGCAGGAATCGAAGATCCAAATATTGTGACCAATGTATCAAAACTGATTGCGCTATCAACACAAAGATCTGAAATGGTTTACGCCGTAAAGAGCGATAAGATTTTTAATGATTTTGATAATCAAATGAAAGCATTAAAAAACGTGCTTTTGGAAAATATAGCTACGGCTAAAGTTTTAGTAGAGAATGATTTAGCATTAATTAAGAATAAAATAAATACATCTGAAAATACTATAAAACAGCTTCCAGAGGATCAGCAAGAATTAATTAAGATTAAGAGGAAATATGACTTAAACGATAATATTTATAATACTTTTCTTCAAAAACGGAGTGAAGCAGATATTGTAAAAGCTGCTAATCTATCTGATATACATTTTATTGATCCAGCTAAGGATGTTGGAGAAGGATTACTTGGACCTAGAACTTCAATTAACTATCTTATCGCGTTTTTTATAGGAATTCTTATTCCATTATTGATCTTATTTATACTATTTTTTATTAATAATACAGTTCAAAATACAGATGATATCAGTAGATTGACTACCATTCCTTTAATAGGAATTATAGGAGTTGATCAGCAAGGAAGTAATTTAGCTGTATTTAATCAAACAAAATCTGCTTTGTCAGAATCCTTTCGAGCTATTCGTTCCTCTCTACAATTTCTTTATAAACAGCAAAAACTAGGTGGGGCTAAAACCGTAATGATCACTTCCTCTGTAAGTGCTGAAGGCAAGACATTTTGTGCAGTGAATATCGCGACTGTTTTTGCATTAAGCGAAAAGAAAACAATACTAATTGAACTTGATTTACGGAAACCTAAGTTGGCTAATGAGTTTACTCTAACCAATGATGCAGGAGTTGTAAATTATTTAATAGTGCAAAAAACAGTCGATGAAATCATAAATCATACCGCTGTTCCCTATTTAGATGTGATCTTATCGGGCCCTATTCCTCCAAATCCTGCTGAAATGATGATGAATGAACGTCTCGGCGAACTCATTAATGAATTAAAGAAAAAGTATGATTATATTATTTTAGACACGCCACCAGTTGGTTTGGTTTCAGATGCCTTGGAAATTGCTCAGTATTGTGACGTTACCTTATACATTGTAAGGCAAAATTTCACTAAGAAAGGGATGATTAGTCTTATAAACAACCGAGTTAAACGAGGTGAATTAAAAAATATAAGTATAATTTTGAACGCCGTAGAAAATAAAGCAAGATACGGTACTAATTATGGGTATAGTTCATACTCTGAAGGTTATTTTAAATCGCAAAAACCTAAGAATATTTTTAATAAACTGTTTAAACTAAGAGGGAATTAGCGAATTAGATTAAAAGCAGAGAACAATAAATTATTTATAAAATACAAATACAGTTATTAAAGAATGGAAATCACAAAAATTTGTTGCATTGGCGCTGGATATGTAGGTGGTCCAACTATGGCAGTAATCGCTCAAAAATGCCCACATATACAAGTCACAGTTGTTGATTTGAATGCAGAACGTATAGAAGCTTGGAATGATAAAGATTTAAGTAAAATACCTATTTATGAGCCAGGATTAGATGTGATTGTTGGTGAGGCTAGAAATAGAAATTTATTTTTTTCCACAGATGTAGATAAAGCTATTGATGAGGCTCAAATTATTTTTATATCAGTAAACACACCTACTAAAACGTATGGTAAAGGAAAAGGGATGGCAGCTGATTTAAAGTATATTGAATTGTGCGCCAGACAAATTGGTAGAGTAGCTAAGAATAATAAGATTGTAGTTGAGAAATCAACTTTACCAGTGCGAACAGCTGAAGCTATTAAGAGTATATTGGATAACACTGGAAACGGTGTCCAATTCCAAATATTATCAAATCCTGAATTTCTAGCAGAAGGAACCGCTGTGCAAGATTTACTAAATCCTGATCGTATATTAATAGGTGGTGATACGACTCCTGAAGGGCAAGAAGCAATTCATTCACTTGTGCAAGTATATTCAAACTGGGTTGCTAGTGATAAAATATTGACTACTAATGTATGGTCATCAGAGTTGTCTAAACTAACTGCAAATGCTTTTTTAGCACAGCGAATTTCATCTATTAATGCGATTTCAGAGTTATGTGAAAAAACGGGTGCTGATGTCAATGAAGTTTCTAAAGCGATTGGAATGGATAGCAGGATTGGATCAAAATTTTTAAAAGCCTCAGTTGGTTTTGGAGGGTCATGCTTTCAAAAAGATATCCTCAATTTAGTTTACATCTCTAAATCCTATGGCTTGCATCAAGTCGCTGATTACTGGGAACAAGTGATTATAATGAATGATCACCAAAAAAGCCGCTTTTCGAGTAATATTTTGCAAACACTTTATAACACCGTTTCTGACAAAAAGATCACTTTTTTAGGCTGGGCTTTTAAGAAAGATACAAATGATACTCGCGAATCTGCTGCTATTTATGTAGCGGATGATTTAATAAACGAGCACGCCAATATTGCTGTGTACGATCCTAAAGTTACAAGTAAGAAAATAATTGACGATCTAAATTATTTAGAATCGAGATCCGCTGCTGCTAATGCTGAAAGCGTGATTTGTTATAATGATCCTTATGATGCTTGCAAGGATGCTCATGCTATCGCAATCTTAACAGAGTGGGACGAATTTAAAGCATATAACTGGCAAAAAATATATGACCAGATGAAAAAGCCTGCTTTTATTTTTGACGGTAGAAATTTATTAGATGCTGCTGAACTAGAAGCAATCGGCTTTGTTTATCAAGCTGTAGGTTCTTAATAATGCATTTTTTATAAATTTAGGGGATTAAATTTATTTCAATAGATACAATTGCTCCAGTTTAAAACAGAATTAGCTTAAAAATCACTCGAAAAGACGCGATTAAGGATCGAATAGACATGAGTGATCTTCGAACTGACGCAAAATTTGCTTTGATAGATGTATTATAGTTTAGATAATGAAAATCAATATAGTTTCATAATCATTGAAAATTAAAAGCAATGAAGCAATCGTATGTATATATTCTCCGCTGTTCTGATAAATCTTATTATACGGGTGTAACCAGTAATTTAGAAAGCCGAATGTTTAAGCACAATTCAGGTTTTTATGTAGACAGTTACACTTTTAAAAGAAGACCATTAGAATTAGTTTTTTATTGTGAGTTCACAGATATTATTTTAGCAATTGAAAAAGAGAAACAGATTAAAAAGTGGTCTAAGGCTAAAAAGGAAGCCCTTATAAATGGAAACTTTAATGATCTGATTAATTTAGCCAAAAAGAAGTTCGATAAATAGTAGCATTTATTGCGATTAATTTTTCCGTCAATTCCCTTTTTATTATTTTTCAAGATCTGAATTGGAAATAAAAGTTATTGACAGTAGCCAATCCCGCAATCTTTCACAAGACCGCGCGTCGCTTCGAGTGTTTTTGGCTAGCAGGATTATGAATAGAAACGAATGTATGTAGCCAAAAAAGTACCGAGTTCTCGATACAATTTTTAAAGCTACAACATTCCGTTAATCATGAACATAGTAATGGCTTTAAAAATCACTCGAACAGACGCGAGGAGAATTTGAAAAGGCATTAAGTATCAAGTAATTTCAAAGAAAGTCCAAATTTAAGTGTTTCTACTTAATTTTTGAATCAAGACCGCGCGTCCCTTCGAGTGTTTTTGGCTAGCAGGGTTTTGTTTAGAAAGTAAACTTAGTCTAGCCAAAAAAATATCGAGAAGTCGATACAATTTTTAAAGCTACAGCAACTCGTTGATTGACAAAAATACAATTAGCTTTAAAAATCACTCGAACAGACGCGAGGAGAATTTGAAAAGGCATTAAGTATCAAGTAATTTCAAAGAAAGTCCAAATTTAAGTGTTTCTACTTAATATTTGAATCAAGACCGCGCGTCCCTTCGAGTGTTTTTGGCTAGCAGGGTTTTGTTTAGAAAGTGGATTTAGTCCAGCCAAAAAAATATCGAGAAGTCGATACAAATTTTAAAGCTACAGCAACTCGTTGATTGACAAAAATACAATTAGCCTTAAAAATTACTCGAACAGACGCGAGTAGGGTTTGAACAGATGATAAGTAGCGTTCGAAAGTATGCAATTGGCGACAGAGTAGATGTTAGGTAAATCTATATAAAAACAAATAATATTAATTTTGTTTGTAAAATGGTATACAATACAACTCTTGAATCAAGACCGCGCGTCCCTTCGAGTTTTTTTGGCTTCAAATTTCTGTTTAGAAAGTGGATTTAGTCCAGCCAAAAAAGTACCGAGTTCTCGATACAATTTTTAAAGCTACAGCAACTCATTGATTGACAAAAATACAATTAGCTTTAAAAATCACTCGAACAGACGCGAGTAAGGTTTGAACAGATGATAAGTAGCGTTCGAAAGTATGCAATTGGCGACAGAGTAGATGGTAGGTAAATCTATATAAAAACAAATAATATTAATTTCGTTTGTAAAATGGTATGCAATACAACTCTTGAATCAAGACCGCGCGTCCCTTCGAGTTTTTTTGGCTTCAAATTTCTGTTAAGAAAGTGGATTTAGTCCAGCCAAAAAAATATCGAGAAGTCGATACAATTTTTAAAGCTATAACATTCCGTTAATCATGAACATAGTAATGGCTTTAAAAATCACTCGAACAGACGCGAGGAGAGTTTGAAAAGATTATAAGTAATTTCAATTAAAGTTTAAATTTACGTGTTTCTACTTAATATTTGAATCAAGACCGCGCGTCCCTTCGAGTTTTTTTGGCTATCAGGGTTATGAATAGAAACGAATGTATGTAGCCAAAAAAGTATCGAGAAGTCGATACAATTTTTAAAGCTATAACATTCCGTTAATCATGAAAATAGTAATGGCTTTAAAAATCACTCGAACAGACGCGAGTAAGGTTTGAAAGTCTGAATGTGCAAAAGTCTATATTACCGTCCCTTCGAGTGTTTTTGGCTAGCAGGGTTTTGTTTAGAAAGTGGATTTAGTCCAGCCAAAAAAATATCGAGAAGTCGATACAATTTTTAAAGCTACAGCAACTCGTTGATTGACAAAAATACAATTAGCTTTAAAAATCACTCGAACAGACGCGAGGAGAATTTGAAAAGGCATTAAGTATCAAGTAATTTCAATTAAAGTTTAAATTTAAATGTTTCTACTTAATATTTGAATCAAGACCGCGCGTCCCTTCGAGTTTTTTTGGCTTCAAATTGCTGTTAAGAAAGTGGATTTAGTCTAGCCAAAAAAGTACCGAGTTCTCGATACAATTTTTAAAGCTATAACATTCCGTTAATCATGAAAATAGTAATGGCTTTAAAAATCACTCGAACAGACGCGAGGAGAGTTTGAAAAGATTATAAGTAGTTTCAATTAAAGTTTAAATTTACGTGTTTCTACTTAATATTTGAATCAAGACCGCGCGCCCCTTCGAGTGTTTTTGGCTAGCAGGATTATGAATAGAAACGAATGTATGTAGCCAAAAAAGTACCGAGTTCTCGATACAATTTTTAAAGCTATAACATTCCGTTAATCATGAACATAGTAATGGCTTTAAAAATCACTCGAACAGACGCGAGTAAGGTTTGAAAGTCTGAATGTGCAAAAGTCTATATTACCGTCCCTTCGAGTGTTTTTGGCTAGCAGGATTATGAATAGAAACGAATGTATGTAGCCAAAAAAGTACCGAGTTCTCGATACAATTTTTAAAGCTATAACATTCTGTTAATCATGAACATAGTAATGGCTTTAAAAATCACTCGAACAGACGCGAGTAAGGTTTGAAAGTCTGAATGTGCAAAAGTCTATATTACCGTCCCTTCGAGTGTTTTTGGCTAGCAGGATTATGAATAGAAACGAATGTATGTAGCCAAAAAAATATCGAGAAGTCGATACAATTTTTAAAGCTACAGCAACTCGTTGATTGACAAAAATACAATTAGCTTTAAAAATCACTCGAACAGACGCGAGGAGAGTTTGAAAAGGCATTAAGTATCAAGTAATTTCAATTAAAGTTTAAATTTAAGTGTTTCTACTTAATATTTGAATCAAGACCGCGCGTCCCTTCGAGTTTTTTTGGCTTCAAATTTCTGTTAAGAAAGTGGATTTAGTCCAGCCAAAAAAATATCGAGAAGTCGATACAATTTTTAAAGCTACAGCAACTCGTTGATTGACAAAAATACAATTAGCTTTAAAAATCACTCGAACAGACGCGAGGAGAGTTTGAAAAGATTATAAGTAGTTTCAATTAAAGTTTAAATTTACGTGTTTCTACTTAATATTTGAATCAAGACCGCGCGCCCCTTCGAGTGTTTTTGGCTAGCAGGATTATGAATAGAAACGAATGTATGTAGCCAAAAAAGTACCGAGTTCTCGATACAATTTTTAAAGCTATAACATTCCGTTAATCATGAACATAGTAATGGCTTTAAAAATCACTCGAACAGACGCGAGTAAGGTTTGAAAGTCTGAATGTGCAAAAGTCTATATTACCGTCCCTTCGAGTGTTTTTGGCTAGCAGGATTATGAATAGAAACGAATGTATGTAGCCAAAAAAGTATCGAGAAGTCGATACAATTTTTAAAGCTACAGCAACTCGTTGATTGACAAAAATACAATTAGCTTTAAAAATCACTCGAACAGACGCGAGTAGAATTTGAAAAGGCATTAAGTATCAAGTAATTTCAATTAAAGTTTAAATTTAAGTGTTTCTACTTAATATTTGAATCAAGACCGCGCGTCCCTTCGAGTTTTTTTGGCTTCAAATTGCTGTTAAGAAAGTGGATTTAGTCTAGCCAAAAAAGTACCGAGTTCTCGATACAATTTTTAAAGCTATAACATTCCGTTAATCATGAAAATAGTAATGGCTTTAAAAATCACTCGAACAGACGCGAGTAGGGTTTGAACAGATAATAAGTAGCGTTCGAAAGTATGCAATTGGCGACAGAGTAGATGTTAGGTAAATCTATATAAAAACAAATAATATTAATTTTGTTTGTAAAATGGTATGCAATACAACTCTTGAATCAAGACCGCGCGTCCCTTCGAGTTTTTTTGGCTTCAAATTTCTGTTAAGAAAGTGGATTTAGTCCAGCCAAAAAAATATCGAGAAGTCGATACAATTTTTAAAGCTACAGCAACTCGTTGATTGACAAAAATACAATTAGCTTTAAAAATCACTCGAACAGACGCGAGGAGAATTTGAAAAGGCATTAAGTATCAAGTAATTTCAAAGAAAGTCCAAATTTAAGTGTTTCTACTTAATATTTGAATCAAGACCGCGCGTCCCTTCGAGTGTTTTTGGCTAGCAGGGTTATGAATAGAAACGAATGTATGTAGCCAAAAAAGTATCGAGAAGTCGATACAATTTTTAAAGCTATAACATTCATTTAATCATGAAAATAGTAATGGCTTTAAAAATCACTCGAACAGACGCGAGTAAGGTTTGAACAGATAATAAGTAGCGTTCGAAAGTATGCAATTGGCGACAGAGTAGATGTTAGGTAAATCTATATAAAAACAAATAATATTAATTTCGTTTGTAAAATGGTATGCAATACAACTCTTGAATCAAGACCGCGCGTCCCTTCGAGTTTTTTTGGCTATCAGGGTTATGAATAGAAACGAATGTATGTAGCCAAAAAAATATCGAGAAGTCGATACAATTTTTAAAGCTACAGCAACTCATTGATTGACAAAAATACAA